>JAUHYB010000275.1 GCA_030426745.1 bacterium | reverse complement strand
GCTCGTGCAGCACGTCGCCCTCGTCGAGCGCGAGCACCATGCGCTGCACGCTGACGCCGGTCGTCGCGTCGCCCGCCAGGATCGCGGCCTGGATCGGCGACGCGCCGCGGTGGCGCGGCAGGAGCGAGGCGTGCACGTTCAGCGCGCCGTGGGGCGCGAGTTGCAGCATCGGCTCGCGCAGGATCTCGCCGTAGCTGGCGACGACCAGCACCTCGGGGTCGAGCGCGCGCAACTCGGCCTGCACCGCCTCGTCGCGGGTGGACTCGGGTTGCAGCACGGGGATGCCGCGCGCGTCGGCGGCCTCGGCGAGCGGCGAGCGCTCCACCCGTCGCCCGCGGCCGCGCGGTCGGTCGGGTCGCGTCACCACGCCGCGCACCTCGTGCCGACTGGCCAGCAAGGCGTCGAGCACCGGGCCGGCGTAGGGCGGGGAGCCGAGGAAGAGGAGTCGCATGCGGGGACGAGCGGCGCGCCGGCCCCGGTCGGCCGAGACGGCTCGGCGAGGCGCGGCGCGGGAGGGCTCCCGCGGGCGCGCGGCGCTCCCGTCGCGTGGGAGTCACCGGCGCCGCGCGCGGGGGCCCGAGGGAGTCCTACAGGTGGGACTCGACCTCGGTCTTCAGCTTCTCGTAGGGCATCGCGCCCATCATCTGGTGCGCGACCTCGCCGCCCTTGATCAGGAGGAAGGTCGGGATCGAGATGATGCCGTAGCGCGACGCCACCTCGGGGTTGTTCTGGGTGTCGAGCTTCACGACCTTCAGCTTGCCGGCCATGTCCTCGGCCAGCTTGTCGACGAAGGGGCCCATCGCCTTGCAGGGGCCGCACCACTCCGCCCAGAAGTCCACCAGGACGGGGGTGTCGCTTTGAAGGACGGTGGTGTCCCACATGCTGTCGGTCACGTCGAGCGCGTTGCTCATCTCGAGTCTCCTTGGCGGCCGCTGGGGGGCCGGCGTCGAGGGGGGTTCGGGCGGGTCGGGTCCGCTCGCGGTGCGAAGCGCGCGCGGGGCCGAATCATGGTTCAGGCGACCGCCCGCGTCCACGGGGGGAGAGGAAAAGAGCCGCGAGGTCCCCGGCGATCGCCTGCGCCGATCACCGCGCGGCCCGGCGCGGACGCACCCCCAACCCGGGTGACGCGCGTGACTTGGGTCGGCCGCGGGGCCGCGGGCGCGCGCGTCCGGTGCCGCGTCGAGCGCGCGCGCTCGCGGCCCGAGCGCCCTGCCCGCGCCTCGGATCGAGAACCCCGATCGCCGTCCCGACCGCGCTCCGGAACGGGGGGTAGGTTGCATTCGAGGGGTTCGAAACGGCGTCCGCGCCGGCCGAGCCCCCGCGTTCCAGGCCCCCCGCCCCCGCCCCCGCAACCCATTGCTCGCCACGGCGCGTCCCCCCCGGTCGCGCCGGGTCCATCCGCATCATGATCCGCACCACGATCCTGGGGATCGCCGCTGCCGCGTGCCTCGTCACGAGCGCCGCCGCGACCCCCGCCGCCACAACGGGCGGCACCCCGAACTGTCCCGCCCCCGTCGACTTCTGTGACACCGGTTGCTGGGAGCTCGGCAACAAGGTGACCGGCCAGGTCGCGCCGCCGAACTACGGCTTGCGCCTGGACGGCCTGTTCGGCGCGGCGAACGACCACTGGACCTTCGACTTCGAGGCCCAGGGCGCCGCGGTCACGATGTGCCACGACGGCAACGGGACCGTGACCGTCGACGGCATCGCCTACGGCGGCCTCGACGTCGGCGGCGCTTGGGATCCGCAGACCGAGGGCTTCCTCGAGATCCACTTCGTGTGGGAGAACGCGACCTGCGAGAACGGCGACCTGCTCGTGCTCGAGTCGAACGGCGGCCTCGGCTACGGCACGGTCGAGTGGCTGAACACCGGCGAGGTGATCCAGCTGACCGGCAAGGCGAACAACAGCGGACAGGTGTTCCTGTTCGACGGCCACAGCGGCGACCCGGCGCGCGGCTGGGTCATGTACAACGGCATGAACGTCGGCGACTTCGCGATGACGGTCGCGGCGATCCCCGGCTGCGTGCCGGAGCCCGACTGCGACGGCGACGGTCGTCCGGACTGGCAGGCGAGTGACTGCAACCTGAACGGCGTCCCGGACACCTGCGAGCCGCTGCCCTCGTGCGCGTGCCCGATCCCGGTCGAGCGTTGCGACAGCGGTTGCTGGCGCATGGGCGACAAGGTCACCGGCGCCGTCGCGGCGCCCGACTACGGCCTGCGCCTGGACGGCCTGTTCGGCGCGGCGAACGACCACTGGACGTTCGGCTTCGAGCTGCCCGGCACGCAGGTCGACATGTGCTACGACGGCAACGGCCGCATCACGATCGAGGGCGTCGCGTACGGCGGCCTCGACGTCGGCAGCACGTGGGACGCGCAGGAGCAGGGCTTCCTGGAGATCCACTTCGTCTACGAGAACGCGACCTGCGAGAACGGCGCGCTGAAGGTGCTCCAGTCGCAGGGCGGCGTCGGCTACGGCACCGTCAAGTGGATGAACACCGGCGCCGAGATCGCGCTGACCCACAAGGCGAACAACGCCGGCGAGCTCTTCGTCTTCGACGGCGCGAGCGGCGACCCGGCGCGCGGCTGGCTGATGTACGGCCAGGGCCGCTCCGGCGACTTCGGCATGACGGCCTTCGGCACGAACGACTGCCCGCCGGAGCCCGACTGCGACGGCGACGGAACGCCGGACGACCAGGAAGCCGACTGCAACCAGAACGGCACGCCCGACGACTGCGAAGACCTGGCCGATTGCGACCAGAACGGGACGCCGGACGTGTGCGACATCGCGAACGGCGCCATCGACGCGAACCAGAACGGCGTGCCGGACGCGTGCGAGCCGGACATCGAGCGCTACTGCATCCCCGACCCGCAGAGCCCCGGAGGCACGAACGTGCCGTGCCCCTGCGGCAACGTGGTGCTCCCCGGCGCGGTGAGCGGTTGCGCGAACTCGACCGGCGTCGGCGCCACGCTGCTCACGAGCGGATCCGCCGGCATCGCGGCGGGCGACCTGCAGCTCCTGATCTCCGGCCTGCCGGAGGACGAGCCGGGCATCTTCATCAGCGGCCTCCTGCCCGCCGAGACGCCCTTCCGCGCCGGCCTCCTGTGCGTCGGCGGCCCGACGCTGCGCCTGGAGAAGGTGCCGTTCAGCCCCGGCGGCACGGCCTACATGCCCGCGCCCGGCCACCCGGCCGTGTGGGAGCAGGTCGGCGCCAACCCCGGCGAGACGCACTACTTCCAGTTCTGGTACCGGGACAGCCAGGGTCCGTGCGGGGGACGCGCGAACCTCACCAACGCGCTGCGCGTGACCTTCGGACTGTAGGGCGAACGAGGGAACGCCCTGGACCCGCCCGGCGCGACGCGCGCCGGGCGGGTCCGTTCGTTCGTCACTCGAAGCCGACGATCAACGGCGGCTCGGATCCGGCGCGCGGCCGCGTCTTGTCCGTCGGGATCGTCGCCCGGTCGACGAGCGCGCAGACCTCCTCACCGGACGCCAGCGCTTCCCGCGCGCGCCGCAGGAGCGCGTCCGCGTCCGGGCTGTCTGCGGGGTCGATGCGGTAGCGCAGCGACGAGCGCTCGAAGTGCACCCAGGTCACGCCGTCGGGACCGGGCACGAGCTCCATGATCGGCTCGCACACGCGGCGCACGTCGCGGGCTTCGGCGGGGGCAGGTGCGGGGGCGGGTGCGGGGGCTGGGGCCGCTGCGCGCGGCGCGTCGGGCGCGCCCGCGGCGTCGCGCTCGCCCGAGGCGCACGCGAGGCACAGCGACAGGAGGACCGGCGGCAGGGCGGCGAGCAACGGCGACCGCCGCCGCGTGTTCGGGGCCGCGACGCGTCGCGGCGAGGTGGGGATCGAGGTCATGCGCCGGCCTGCGCCGTGCGCGCGGCGCGATTCGTAACGGCGGCGTCACGCCCGGGGCGGCTCGGACGCGACCGGGTCGTCCTGCGCGGCGTCGGCGGTCTCGTCGGACGCGGCGTCGCCCTCCGCACCCTCCGCGGGGGCGTCGCCCTCGACGGCGCCCTCCAGCTCGGGGTCGTGCTCGTCCTCGAAGGTCACGGCGTCGAGCATCCCGTCGATGTCGCCCTGCGCCTCCTCGGTGATCGCGACGTGGATCTCGTCGCCGCGGTCGGGCTGCACGGCGGTGACGACGCCGAGCTTGATCAGCTCGAGCAGCGCGCAGAACGCGCCGACCATCGTCTCCTTCGTCGGCTCGGCGTCGATCGCCTTCATCATGTCGCGCAGCGAGAGCGACTTCGCGCCGCGGATCGTGTCGGCCAGCGAGCGCACGTAGAAGCGCAGCGGCCGCGGGTCGCCGGCGATCTGGTGCGTGCGGTTCGCGAGCGTCTCGCGCATCAGGCGCGAGAAGGCGCCCAGCAGGTCCCAGGCGGTCAGCTCGCCCAGGTCGAGCGTGCGCTCCTCGCCCTTCTTGGCCTCGCGCAGCTCCGGGTGCGCGCCGCGCTCGTGCAGCAGCTCGCGCTCGCGCTGGCGCTCGTCGAGGCCCTCGGACACCTCGCGGAAGCGGCGGTACTCGAGCAGGCGCTGGATCAGCTCGTCCTTCGGGTCGAGCTCCTCCTCCAGGTCCACCTCCTCGCGCGGCAGCAGCGAGCGCGACTTGATCGACATCAGCGTCGCCGCGATGACCAGGAACTCCGAGGCGACCTCG
>JAUHYB010000274.1 GCA_030426745.1 bacterium | reverse complement strand
GCGACGTGGACGGTGACGGCGTCGGCGACGTCGCGGTCGGCGGCACGCTCGAGTACTCGACCAGCTTCTACCCCGCCGGCGTCGCGCGCGTCGTCAGCGGCGTCGACGGCTCCTTCCTGTACTCCGCGATCGGCAGCAGCCCGGGCGCCCAGTTCGGCGCGTCGCTGGCGGACGTCGGCGACACCGACGGCGACACGCGCCGCGACCTGCTCGTCGGCTCGCCCGGCGCGAACGAGGCCGCGGTCGTCACCCGCGGCGTGCGCGTCGGCACCGGCTTCTGCTTCGGCGACGGCACCTCGGGCCCCTGCCCCTGCGGCAACGAGTCCGCGGTCGGCGCGGGCGAGGGCTGTCAGTCGTCCGTCGGCAACGGCTCGTCGCTGATCGCGGTCGGCTCGGAGTTCGTCGGCGACGACTTCCTGATCCTGGTCGCCTTCGAGGCGCGCGCCAACGTCCCCGGCCTGTTCGTGCAGGGCACGACCGCGATCCAGACGCCCTTCAAGGACGGCGTGCTCTGCATGGGCAACCCGACCGAGCGCCTGGAAGTCGTCTTCACCGACGCCGACGGCACGGCCGCGTCGACGACCTCGATCGTCACGGCGGGCAACGTCAGCGCCGGCGAGACGCGCTACTACCAGTACTGGTTCCGCGACCCCGGCGGCGTCTCGCCCTGCGGCTCGGGCAGCAACTTCTCGAGCGGCCTGGAGCTGAACTGGTTCTAGTTCCTGCGCGCCGACGTCGCGACGCGACGGCGGCGCCGTGAGTCGACTCCGCGTGCGGCAGGACGCGGGGTCGAACAGCGGGCGGGGCCCGCGCGCGAGCGACGCGCGCGGGCCCCGCTCTTTCCTGTCCGGGTTGGCCGGTGGATCCGCGCGGAACGGCGCTCCAGGGCCTCTCAGGGCCGAATTGGGGTATTGACCTGATCGCCCGGCTCGCGGGGGCGTGCGAGGATTCGATCACTCGCCTGCCCCCACCCGAGTCCCCATGACCTTCTCTCGATCCTCCTCGGATTCCGAACCGCAGCCCCAGCGCGCCCGCCACGACGCGGCGAAGGGCGCGGAGCCGCGCGCGACCCGCGCGTCCGGCGACGCGGACGAGCGCGCGGAAGAGGACGTCACCGGGGAGGGCGCCGAGCTCGGCGTCGGAGAGGGCGCGGCCTCGAAGCGGGAGGCCGACGGCGACCACGGCACGCTGCAGCCGCAGCCGCGCCGCCTGGACCGCCGCCTGGACGGCGAGTCCTCCGATCCCGACGGCGCGCACGTCTGCGCCCCGACGGACGCCTGAGGCCGGCCGGCCGGCGCCGCGGGCCGCGCGGTCGAAGGAGCGGGCGCGCCCCGTTCTCCGCGGCGGGTCGCGCGGGTAGACTCCCGCGCCATGAAGTGGATCCGCAGACTGCTCGTCCTCGCCGTCGTCCTCGTCCTGCTCGTCGTCGGCGCGGCCTTCCTGCTCATCGAACCCGCGGTCGTCACGGTCGTCGAGAAGGGCGGCACGCACGCGCTCGGCGTCGAGACGCGCCTGCAGGACGCGAAGATCGGCGTCCTGTCCGGCGAGTTCGGCCTGGCCGGGCTGTCGATCGACAACCCGCCCGGCTTCGAGGCGGAGCACTTCCTGGACCTGTCCGTCACCGACGTGAAGGTCGCGATGGGCTCGCTGATGACCGACCGCGTCGAGATCCCGCGCGTGCTGGTCAGCGGCGTGTCGCTCGTGCTCGAGCGCAACGCGAACGGCACGAACTACGACGTGCTGCTCGAGAACCTCGAGCGCCTCTCCGGTCCGGAGCAGGACGGCGAGCCGCCCGCGGACGGCGAGGGCGACGGGGAGCCGCCGGCCGAGGAGGAAGCGCCCGGCAAGAAGCTCGTCATCCAGGAGCTCGTGCTGCGCGACATCGGCGCGAAGGTCAGCCTGTTCGCCGTGAACGGCGAGCGCAAGACGATCCCGATCGACCTGCCCGAGATCACGATCCACAACCTGGGCGGCGAGGACGGCGCGACCGTCGACGTCGTCTACTCGCAACTGATCGAGGAGCTGCTCGAGGCCGTCGTCGCGGCGGGCGGCGACCAGTTGCCGCTCGAGTTCCTCCAGGACCTCGAGGGCGAGCTGGAGCGCTTCGGCAAGGAGCAGCTGCAGGAGCAGCTCGACGACCTGAAGCAGAAGGCCGCCGAGACGATCGGTGAGCAGGACCTCGAGAAGGGTCTCGAGGAGCTCGAGGGCGCCGCCGACTCGGTGCGCGACCTGTTCAAGAAGGACTGAGGCGGGAGCAGCGACCCGTGACCGACGACGCGCACGCCGACACCGCGCGGCGGATCGTGGAGCTCGAGAGCCGCGTGCTGGAGCAGGACCGCCTGCTCGAGCAGCTCAACGAGGTCGTGATCGATCAGGGCGCCGCGCTGGACCGGCTCGCGGAGCGCGTGCGCGTCCTGCAAGAAGGCCTCGCCGGCAACGCGAACGACGCGGGCGGCGCCGCGAACGAACCGCCGCCGCCCCACTACTGATCGGGCCGCGCGGTCACCGCGGCAGCGCACGGTCACTGCCGCGGCGCGCGGCGGCGCGCGGCTATTGCGGCGGCGCGCGGCTACTGCGGCGGCGCACGGCTATTGCGGCGGCGCGCGGCTACTGCGGCGGCGCCCAGAGCCACTCGAGCGACACCGCGTTCGTGAAGTTCGTGCTGGTGCTGCAGTAGGTCACGCCGGCGTCGTGGTACCAGACCTGGTAGTCGACGGTGTCGCCCGGCGCGGACTCGGTCAGCACCGACAGGACCGCCGCGGTCTCGAGCGTGCCGTCCGGCCCGGCCTGCAGCGCCGCCAGCCGGCGGTACGGCGGCGCGAGGCACAGCAGCCCTTCGGAGAACGGCGTCGGCGTGCAGTTCGTCCCGGTGAACAGCACGCACGGCGCGCCCGGCGGCAACCCGTCGAGGTAGAGGTCGACGAAGCGCCCGACCTCCGGATCTCCGCCGGTGCGGAAGCGGCCGCCGACGTTCGAGCTGTTCAGGCACCCGCGGCCCGTCCCCAGCTCGTTCGCGCAGGGACACGGAACCGGCGCGCCCTCCGCGAAGCAGTAGGCGGTCCCCTGCTCGCACAGCACGACCGTCTCGACCTCCAGGCAGCGCAGCATCGCGGACGAGCATCCGTCCGTGCACGCGAAGGCGGACAGCGTCCCGGTGACGCGCACCGAAGAGAACTCCGGCTGGTCGATCCACCCTTCGAAGGCGACGCGCGAGCCGTCGGCGCGCTGCAGCGATTGCCCGCAGTGCGGGTTCTCGATCAGCAGACAGCACTCGTCGAAGGGCTCGTTCGGCGAGGACGCGGCGGCGGGAGCGAGCGTCGCGCTCGTGCTGAGCGCGAACGCGACGGTGAGCGCGGGGCGTACGAAGGTTCGGTGCATGGCAGATCGCTTTCCGTGCCGCCCGGAGGGCCCGTGAGGGCTCCGGGTTCGGGGACAGTCGGGAAAGGGAAGGACCGCCTTCGCGCGCGAGGGTCGTCGGGTCGTCAGGAGGGTTCTCGGATTCCGCGGTCCGGGAGCCAGCGATTTCCGGATCGCGGCACACCCCGTCTCGGGAGACCGCCCCGCGGCGCACACAACCCGTACACCGCCGCCCCCGGAGACCCCGCCTCGAGCGCTAGCATGGAACGCGGCGGCGACGCCTCGCCGCCGGTCAGGAGTTCTGTTCCATGCGCCGATCCCTCGTGTCCGTCGCGGCCCTCGCCGCGCTCGCGCCCCTCGTCCACGCCGGGGGCACCGACTTCTACGACTGCGGTCAGCTCGTCGCCGTCACCGGCTGCGGCGTCGTCTTCCAGGACAGCCAGGGAGCGATGCACGTGCTGGACGACCTCGGCGGCTTCTCCGCGGGCGACCAGGTCGAGGTCTACGGCTCGCTCGTCCTGTGCACGAGCTGCGCCGCCGGCAACACCTGCATCCAGGACGCGACGCTGGCCCCGTGCAGCTCCGCGCCGACCGGCACGCCCTTCTGCTTCGGCGACGGCACCGCGACGAACTGCCCGTGCGGCAACCACTCGATGGTCGGCGCGCAGAGCGGCTGCTTGAACTCCACCGGCAACGGCGCGCGCCTGATCGCGACGGGCTCGGCTTTCTTCACCAACGACGACCTGGGCTTCCAGCTGTCCGAGGCGCGGCCGAACCAGCCCAGCCTGCTCGTGCAGGGCGCGACGCAGCAGTCGATCCCGTTCAAGGACGGGATCCTGTGCATGGGCAACCCCACCGAGCGGATCGAGATCATCCCGATCGGCTTCGGCGGCGCCGCGACCTCGACGGTGTCGATCGCCGCCGCCGGCAACGTGCCCGGCCCCGGCACGACGCGCTACTACCAGCAGTGGTACCGCGACCCCCAGCTCAGCCCGTGCGGTTCGGGCTCGAACTTCTCGAACGGCGTGCAGGTCGACTGGCTCTGATCCCGCACGCCGAACCCGTCGCGGCGCGGCTCCGGCGGCGGCGCGGCACCGACCCAGGAGACTCCATGCGCATCCTCCAGCTCTCGCGCGGACCGGTCGCGGCCGGCCTGGCGCTCGTCCTCTCGACGTCGCTCGCGTCGGCGCAGATCAGCTTCGACGGTTGCGGCCAGCTGCAGACCGCGTCCGGCGGTTGCCTGCAGCTGCACGACACGAACGGCCGCGTGTACGACGGCAACTTCACGCCCTACGTCGACGGCGA
>JAUHYB010000273.1 GCA_030426745.1 bacterium | reverse complement strand
TCAGGCGGAACAGCGTGACGTGCGTGATGCCCTTCACGAGGTACAGCGCGAACTGCATCGTGGACAGGAACAGCATCACGAGCGCGAGCCGCGCCGGGCGGCTGGAGTGCACCGACCACAGGAAGGTGGCGCCGTACACGAGCAGCAGGAAGAGCGACTGGTGCGTCGCGCACCACGCGAGGTCCGCGTAGCTCATCTCCTCGCCGTGCATGTCGAGCAGCGCGGGGATCGAGAGCGTCGTCAGGTAGATGGGGAGGACGAGCGCGGCGGCGCCCGCGACCCAGCGCTCCAGCAAGAGTCGCCGGCGCGAGAAGGGGCGCGCGAGCCACAGCTCGAGCGTGCCGCGGTGCGCCTCGCCGGCGACGGCGCCCATCGCGAACAGCACCGCCGCGGCCGTGCCCAGCGTGTTGCAGCCCTTGAAGAAGTGCTGGCCGTTCACGTAGCTCGACACGCCGCCGGAACCGAAGGCGTCGACGAGGCCCTTCAGCGCCGCGGGCGCCATCGCGCGGAAGGTGCCCACGTTCTCGCGGAAGTCCGGCCAGAACCAGATGGCCGCGACCAGCATCACCTCGAGGATCACGAAGTAGCCGACCGCCGGCAGGACGTAGGCGCGCAGGGTGCGTTCCATCAGCAGGCGTCCACGCCGTACAGGTCGCGGTAGAGGTCCTGGAGCGACAGTTCGCCGGCGCGGATCGTGGTCGGGGTCGGCGCGCCGGTCGCGGCGAGGAGGCGCGGCAGCACCTCGGCCGCGGTCGCGCCGCGCGCGCGCAGCGCGACGTCGCCGCCGTCCGCGCGCAGCACCTCGACGCCGCTGGACTCGTCGATCGTCGCGACGAACCGCTGCGCGTCGTCCGCGCTCGCGAAGCCCAGCGCCAGCGCGGCGCGCGCGCGCTCCGCCAGGTCGTCGGCGGTCTCCTCCGCGATCTTCACGCCGCCGGACAGGAACACGAGGCGGTCGCACACGCGGTCGACCTCGCCCAGGTGGTGCGACGACAGCAGGATCGCGCGACCGGCGCGCGCGTCGTCCTCGAGCAGGTCCAGCACGCGGCCGCGCAGGTGCGGGTCCAGCCCTTCGGTGATCTCGTCGAGCACGCGCACCGGCAGGTCGGGCGCGAGCGCGGCGGCGAGGTACAGCTGCCGCTTCATGCCGTGGCTGTAGGTGGCGACGCGCCGGTCGAGCGGCAGGCCCAGGTCCTCCGCGATCGCCTTCGCGCGAGCCGGCGCCGCGTCGTCGCGACCGCGCGTCAGCCAGTCGAGGTGCGCCGCGCCGGACAGCTCGCCGTAGACCGCGACCTCGCCGGGCGAGTAGGTGCAGCGCCGCCGCACGGCCGTGCCGTCGCCGGCCAGCGCCGCGCCGCCGACCGTCGCGGTGCCCGCGTCCGCGCGCACCAGCCCCGTCAAGCAGCGCAGCAGCGTCGACTTGCCCGAGCCGTTCGGGCCGAGGAGGCCCGTGATGCGCCCCGGCGGCGCGTCGAGGTCCGTGGGGGACAGCGCGAGGTGCTCGCCGAAGCGGCGCGTGAGGCCCCGCGCCGCGATGCCGCCGACCTCGAGCTCTTTCGTCGCGACGTCCATGGTGCGGGTGGACCTCGCGGTCCGCGCGCGGAGAATAGGCGCGGCATGGGAGGCTGGCAAGTCGAGGAGACCCTGAAGCAGGACCAGTTCGGTCGCGTCGAGCGCGTGGGCGACGGCGAGCGCGCGGCGCTGCGCCGCGTCGCGTGCGGGTCGCGCGTGCCGCTGTCGCGCTTCCTCG
The DNA here is from genome assembly GCA_030426745.1 of bacterium. Lineage (GTDB taxonomy): Bacteria > Planctomycetota > UBA1135 > UBA1135 > JACKHV01. Next base: position 2,926 of record JAUHYB010000273.1, on the reverse strand, counting down.
GCCGGCGCCTGGCGCGGCGCGAGCAACGGGCGCTGCGCGCGCTCGCCCGGGGCGGTCCGGACGGCGACGGCGCGCTCGCCGGCGTGCCGCTGCCGCTCGACGACGCCGCGGACTTCGCGGACGCCGCGCGCGCGCCGAGCGCGGACGGCCGCGCGCCCGCCGCGCGCGACGTCACCCTGCGCTCGTGGCAAGCCGGCGCGCCGCTGCACCGCGCGACCGCGCTGCCCGCGGACTTCTTCGACCTGCTCGACGCGCTCGTGGCCCGCGTGCACGCGCGCGGCGTCTGCCACAACGACCTGCACAAGGAACAGAACATCGTCGTCGGCGAGGACGGCCGCCCCGCGCTGATCGACTTCCAGCTGGCCAGCGTCCACCCGCGCCGCGGCCGTCGGTTCGCGTCGCGCGTGCGCGACGACCTGCGCCACTTGCAGAAGCACCGCCGCCGCTACACCCGCGACGGGCGCGGGCCGACCGGCGCGGCGGAACCGCAGCGGGGCGCGGGGCACGGCATCCGGCGCTCCCCGCTCGCCGCGGCGTGGCGTCGCTGGGGCAAGCCGGTCTACCACTTCGTCACGCGGCGCGTGCTGGGCACCCGCGACGGCGAGGACCGCCGCCCCTCGAGCGGACCCTGGCCGCGCTGGACGCCGCCGGTCGGCGCGACGCGCGGGTCGCCGGATCGCGCGGGGGACGCGGCATCGGCCGGGAGCTCCGCCGCGAGCTCGACCGCGCATCGGGCCGCGCGGGCGGGCGGCGCGGCGGACGGCGGGTCTGTCGAGTCACCGCGGGACCGCTGAACGCGACGCCGCGAGCGCGTCGCCGTCCGCGGCCGCCGCGGCCGCCGCGGCGCCGCTCGCGCGCACGCCGGCGTTCGCAGCGTCCGCGGCTCTCGCATCGGTCGCCCCGGTCGTATCGGTCGCAACGGTCGCAACGGTCGCACCGGTCGCACCGGCGGCGCCGGTGGCGCGCCGCGCGAGGAAGTTCTCGAGCAACGCGCCGCCGTGCTCGCTCAGGATCGACTCGGGGTGGAACTGCACGCCGAAGACCGCGAGCTCGCGGTGCCGCAGCGACAGGATCGTCCCGTCCTCCGTCGTCGCGTCGACGACGAGCGCGTCCGGCACGCTGCCGGCTTCGACGCGCAACGAGTGGTAGCGTCCGACGACGCACGGATCGGGCACGCCGCGCCACAGGCCGTCATCGGTGTGGTGAGCGCGGGCCGGGTGACCGTGCACCGGTTCGCCGCGCACGACGCGGGCGCCGTGGTGCTCCGCCACGACCTGCATGCCCAGGCACACCCCGAGGATCGGGACGCGGCCGGCGAAGGCGTCCAGCGCGTCGTGACACGCGCGCGCCGCCGCGGGACCGCCGGGCCCCGGGCCGAGCACGAGGTGCGTCGGGTCGAGCGCCGCGACCGCCGCCACGTCGGTCTCCGCCGCGCGCAGGACGCGGACCTCCGCGCCCGCGACCTCGAAGGCCTGCGCGAGGTTCCACACGAAGCTGTCGCGGTTGTCGACGAGGACCAGCACGCCGGCATTCTATCGCCGTCGCGGCGCGCGCGGCGACCGCGCACCGCGAGGCGGACGGGCGCGCGGGCAAGGCTCTCGATGGGAGGGGCCCCGGCCGGCGCGGTCGTTCGACCGGGAGGCGACGCCGACGCCCGGCGACGCCGCTTGACCGGAAGGGATCGCGCGCGGCGCGGGATCCCGCTCCGGGCGCGCGCCGCGGGCCGGTCGCGGCGCGGACCGCCGTCGCCGTCGTCGGGCATGGGCTCGTCGTGCGGGCTCACGGTGCGGGCACACCGTGCGGGCTCATCGGGCGGGGGCGTCGGGGCGTCGCTGTCGGGTCGGCGTTCTCCGGTCGTGGCTCGGGCGGCGGCGCGAGGCTCCCGGGTCGGGGGAGGGCTCGATTGCATCGCGCGGCGGGGGCTCTATCGTCTGCGGCATGGACATCGCGATCATCGGCGCGGGGCAGGTGGGGTACCACCTCGCGGACCTCCTCTCGCGCGAGGAGCACCGCGTCAGCGTCATCGACGCCGACCCGGCGCAGGCGCGGCGCTTGATGGAGTCGCTCGACGTGCAGGTCGTCGTCGGCGACGCGACGCGCGCGGACGTCCTGAACTCCGGCGGCGTGTCGACCGCAGACCTGGTCGTCGTCGTGACGGACAACGACCAGGTGAACATGCTGGCGTGCAGCATGAGCCGGCGCATGGGCGCGGGCCGCGTGATCCTGCGCCTGCGCGACACCGGCGTGCTCGTCGGCTACCGCTACTTCTACAAGCAGGCGCTCGGCTTCGACGTCGTGCTGTCCACCGAGGAACTGGCGTCCGAGGAGATCGTGAACATGGTCCGCCAGCAGCACGCGCTGGAGGTCGAGAGCTTCTCGGGCGGTCGCGTGCAGCTGCGGCGCTTCCGCCTGACCGCGGACTCGGTGCTGCTCGGCGGCAAGCTCGCGGAGCTCGACCTGCCCAGCGGCGTGCTCGTCGGCGCCGTCGCGCGCGGCGAGAAGTACTTCGTGCCGACCGGCGAGGACGAGCTGGAGCCGGGCGACAACATCTATGTCATCGGCAAGCGCGGCGAACTGGACTCCTTCGAGCGCACCTCCGGCGCGCCGAGCCTGGGGCGGCGCAGCGTGGTGATCCTGGGCGCGGGCCGCCTCGGCCGCGAGATCACGCGGCGCCTGGCGAACGTCCCCGGTATCTCGACGCGCGTGATCGAGCGCGACCCCAAGCGCGCCAAGGCGCTGGCGGCGGAGCACTCCGGCCGCGTGCTCGTGCTCGACGGCGACGCGACGGACCTCGACCTCCTGCACGAGGAGCGCATCGACAAGGCCGACGTGTTCATCGCGACGACGAACGACGACGAGTCGAACATGGTGGCGTGCCAGCTGGTGAAGAACCTGGGCGTCAAGCGCACCGTGGCGATGGTGAACA
>JAUHYB010000272.1 GCA_030426745.1 bacterium | reverse complement strand
GCAGCGCGTCCTCGGACACGCCGGCGACGTGCTCGCGCTCGTGCACGTCGACGAAGTGCCGCAGGAAGCGCCCGACGAACCACGGGATGTCCTCGCGCCGCTCGCGCAGCGGCGGGATGCGCAGCGACACGACGTTCAGGCGGAAGAACAGGTCCTCGCGGAAGCGGCCGTCGCGCACGTCCTCCTGCAGGTCGCGGTTCGTCGCGGCGATCACGCGCACGTCGACGTTGCGGGGCTTGGCGGCGCCGACCGGCTGCACCTCGTGGCGCTGCAGGACGGTCAGCAGCTTCACCTGCAGGTGCTGCGGCATCTCGCCGATCTCGTCGAGGAAGATCGTGCCGCCGTGCGCCGCCTCGAAGTGACCCTTGCGCGCGCCGGTCGCGCCGGTGAACGCGCCCTTCTCGTGGCCGAACAGCTCGCTCTCCAGCAGGTTCTCCGCCAGCGCGCCGCAGTTGACCGCGACGAACGGGCCCTTCGCGCGGTCGCTCTCGGCGTGGATCGCGCGCGCCAGGCGCTCCTTGCCGACGCCGGTCTCGCCGGTGACCAGCAGCGTGCTGTCGCTGGCGGCGACGCGCCGCACGACGTCGAGGAAGTCGCGCATGCGCGGGCTGCGCGAGTGGAAGTCGGCCAGCTTCGGCTCGGCCACCGACCCGCCGGCCTCGGGCCCGTCGACGCCGCCGTCGGCGGACGCCTCCGCGAGCTCGACGAGCTGGTCGACGAGCTGCGCGCGCGCGGCCGCGGTGTCGAGCACCGCCGTCGCACCGGCGGCGACGTACTTCACCTCGTCCTGCGGCGACTCGCTGTCGCCCAGCAGCACGACGCCCGGCGCGTCGCCCTCGCCCGCCGCCTCGAGCACCGAGGGCAGGCGCTCGTCGTCCAGGCGGTCGGCGCGCAGCACGACGACGTTCGCGTCGAGCTCCTCCGGATCCGCCTGTGCCAGATCGGGCACGTGACGGACGACGATGCCCTCGTCCGCGAGCAGCCGCGCGAGCTTGGTGCGCAGCTCGGGGTCCTGCACGGCGAGCACGAGTTTGTCGTTGGCGGAGTCGGTCATCGGGGCCTCGGGGTCCGAGAGTCGTCGGATCCTCGGACCCGATCGGGACGCCTCACGCGCGGCACGCGAGGACCATCATCCTTGCAACTCCTGTCGAATGCAGAGCTTAGCGAAGAACACCCGGTCGCGGCACAGCCGTTGCGAAGCTTCTTCCCGGCGGGCCCCCGCCACCGGAGCCGCGCCGCCCGGCGCGCCGCCCCGGACGCGGCTGTGGCCGCGGCGCGACCCGACACCACCACCCCCTCCGACCCCTCTGACAGGAAGGAACGCGATGACCCCCGACCGACACCCCCGGGAACGCCCCGCCGTCCGGCTCGACGCGTGGGACCGCAGGTTCGAAGGCCTGCGGCGACGCATCGACCGGCTGGGCGAGACCGGCGGCGGCACCCTGGAGACGAAGCTCCTGGAGGTCCGCCGCAAGAAGAACGAGCTGGAACGACGCCTGCGCGACGCGGCCCACGGGACGCGCGCGGGGTGGGACGACCTGCGCGAAGACCTCGTGGAGGCCGTGCGCGACTTCCGACACCTGACGCGGCAGGTGCGCGAGCGCGCGCGGAAGACGGGATGACCGAGCGGCCCCGTGCAGAGGATCGCCGCGACGTGATCCGTGAGGCCGAGACGGAAGCGCGACGCTGGACCCGCCTGGTCGACTCGCTCGTCGGCGCGTTCCAGGGGCGCCGCGACTGCGCGCCGCAACTCGCGGCTCGCATGGAAGCCCTGCGCAACAAGCGCGACACCGTCGTCACCAAGGTCGAGGCGCTGAAGCGCCACCGCAGCCGCAACTGGTACCGGGCGCGACTCGAGCTCGAGGACGCCCGACGCGAGCTCGAGGACTCCTGGCGCACCGTCATCGGCGCGCTCAACAAGGAAGGGCTGTACGTCTAGCGGACGACAGCGCTCCCGCGCGTCACCGACCCCGCCGCGTCACCGATCGGTGCGCTGCGCCCAGGGCGCCGCCGGCAGCCGGCCCAGCAGGTCGAGCGCCGCGCGGCGCGCGTCCTCGGCCATGCGGTCGCCCTGCGTGACGAGGTCCGACTCCCAGCGCGAGGCCGAGCCGTCCAGGCCCGCCGTCCACTCGGACGGATCGGCGCCCGGCACGGCGACGGCCTCGGGCGTCCTCGTGGACGCGCGCAGCGCGACGAGCGCGACCAGCGAGGCCGCCAGCGCGGCGGCCGCGTACAGCGTGGGGCGCAACGAACGCGTCGCCGCGGGCGCGTCTTCGCCTGCCGGCCCGTCTCCCCGCGCGGTGTCCGCGCGCGACAGCCGATCCGCCAGTCGGTCCCGGAATCCCGCGCCGGGTTCCGCGTCCCGCGCGCGCAGCTCGGCGCGGAGCCGCGCCTCGAAGTCTCGGTGAGGGTTCATCGTCAACGTCCGCCGGTGTGAGGGGTCGGCGCGCTCGCCATGCGCGCGGCGCCGAAGAGGGGGGCCGTGGTGCGGTCACGCGGTCGCTCGCGCGCGGCCTCGCGCTCGAGCCACTTCTGTTCCAGGACGCGCCGCGCGCGGAACAGCTGGACGCGCACCGTCGTGACGGGGCGGTCCAGGATGCGTCCGAGTTCCTCGTACGAGAGGTCCTCGCCGTAGCGCAGCCACAGCGCGCTGCGCTGGTCGGGGGTGCAGTAGCGTTCGGCCAGCGCCCACAGGCCGGCGCGCTCCTCGGCCTGCTCGTGGACGCGCGCGGGATCCTGTCCGCCGACCTCGCGCTCGACGCGCTCGGCGTCGACGTCGGGGCGCAACTTGCGCGCGCGGCTGACGGCGATGCGTTGCGCGATGGTGTACAGCCACGTCGAGAAGCTCCAGCGCTCGTCGTAACGGTCCAGCTTCTCCCACGCGCGCAGGAAGGCGTCCTGGCACAGGTCCTCGGCCTCCGCGCGGTCGCCGACGCGCGCGAGCAGGAAGCGGAACAGCGGACCCTGGTAACGATCGACGAGCGCGTCGAACGCCGAACGGGAGCCCGCCCGCGCGAGGCGAGCGAGCTCCACGGGTCGGAGAACCTCGAGCGTCGCGGGATCCGTCGGCGGATCCGGCGCGCCCCGATCTCGGTCCGGCGCGTTCACTTCGCGCGCCGCGCCTCCCGGCGTTCCTCGCGTTCCTGTCGCCGCAACTCGCGACGCGCGCGCGACTCCTTGCCCATCTCGACGAGGCGCAGCGACTCGATCTCGAAGTCCGCGATCAGCGTCGCGTCCTGCGCGTACACGTCGACGCCGTCGGCCAGCTCGCCCAGCGCCCGCGCTTCGTCCTCGTCCTGGGAGGCGAGCGAGGCCAGCGCGACCACGCCCTGGATCACCTGCGCGACGCGGCGCGCTTCCTTCGCGTCGTCGGTCTGCACGGTGAGCTGCGCCAGGAACAGGCCGTCCTGTTCGCCGACGTCCAGGCGCATCGAGCGCGCGGAGGAGAAGACGCGCGACGAGTGGTGCGCGCGCTCCAGTCCGGGCAGCCCGCCCGCGACCTCGACGAACAGCATCGAGCCCGTTCCGGGACGCGCTTGCAGGCGCGCGCCGGTCGCATCCGCGCCGGTCGTCGGTTGCGCCAGCGAGCGCGCTTCGCCGGCCCACACGCGCGCGGCGCGCACCAGCGGTTCGCGCTCCTCGCAGACCGCGACGAAGACGCTGCCGTCCTCGCGCGGCGGTTGCGCGTACAGGTAACCGCGCACCTCGTTGCCGTCCTCGAGCCAGGTGTCGAGCGTGAAGTCGCCGTGCAGCACCGACAGGTGCTCGGGCTTCGCGCGCAGGTCGTCGAGGATGCCTTGTGCCTTGGGGCCCAGCTCGAACGCGACGACCGCGTCGTCGTGCTGCGCGATCGAGCCGAACATCGTCATCGAGCGGAAGTCGTGCAGCGGGTCGAAGTCGTGCTGCAGCATCAGGCGCTCGAGCTCGCCGCCCTTGTCGGCCTTGCGCTGCAGGTCGCGCATCACCTCGGCGGAGAGGTCCGCGTACTCGCCGGGGCCGGAGTCGTCGAGGAGGCCCGCGTCGTGCGCGTCGCGGTACAGCCGGCTGGACGTCAGCGCCTCGAAGTCGGCGTGCATCACCCACTCGGCGCCGGCGGGGACGCGCGCGCGGTCCAGCTCGCCGCCCGCGGCCGTTGGCGCGACGAGCGGGACGAGGGCGAGGGTCAGCGGGGCGAAGGAGGAGCGGAAGAGCGACATGGGGTGCCTCTGCGGGAACGGGTCGGCGGATCGCCAACCCTTACGCTACCCCCCCGGCCGGCGTTTCGGGGTCGGGCGCGCTTTTCGCGCGGCCGGTCTCGCCCCGCCGGTCGCCCGCCCGGCTCGTTCGCGCCCTAACGCCTCCCGAGGGCCCGGCGCGCGGCGTCGCGCAACGCGCCCGACTCCGCGTCCTCGGCGACCTGCCGCAACACGTTCGCGGCCTCCTCCGTCCGGATGCAGGCCAGACTCTGCAAGGCGCGGCGACGCTCGTCGAAGCTCAGCTCCTGCGACTGCGCGCGCGCGGCGAAGTCGCGGACCGCCGACGGCGGGTGCGCGCGCCACATCCACGCGGCGAAGCGCGCGTCCCACTCGAGCGCCGGCGCGTCGTACTGCTCACGCAGGTGTCGCGCGGCGTGCTCGACGTCGCGGTCGGCGACCAGCCCCAGCGCTTCCAGCTCCCACGCGTCACCGACCTCGTGCGTCATCGCGATCTCGGTGTA
>JAUHYB010000271.1 GCA_030426745.1 bacterium | reverse complement strand
TGCCCGCCGCGCCCGGACGCGGTGATCGACGCGATCCTGAAGCTGCAGAAGCGGATCGAGCGCGAGACGCCGGTGCGCGACCTGCTGCGCGATCCGGTCGCCGAGGGCTGGGAAGAGGGCTCCGGCCGCTTCCGCCGCCAGCCGAACCAGTTCAACCCCACGCACCGGGACGGCGAAGTCGTGCCCGCCGACGAGGAGTACGTGCAGTGAGCGTGCAGGACCGCGTGGACGGCGCGCTCGGCGCCGTCGATCACGAGTGGGAAGAGCGCGGGGACGGTACGCCGTGCGTGCGCGTGAAGAAGGACGGCGTGCGGCCGCTGATGGAGGCGCTGAAGAACGCCTGCGGCTTCGAGACGTGCACCTTCGTCACCGCCGTGGACCGCGACGAACACACGCCGCGCTTCGAGCTCGTGTGGGAGTTCCTGTCGATCCAGCACAACGACCGCCTGCGCGTGCGTTGCCTGTCGAACGAGGAGTTCCCGGCCGCGCCGACGATCGTCGACCTGTGGCCGGGCGCCGCGTTCTTCGAGCGCGAGTGCTACGACATGTTCGGCGTCGTCTACGAGGGCAACCCGGACCTGCGCCGCCTGCTGATGCCGCAGGCCTACGAGCACCACCCGCTGCGCAAGGAGTTCCCCCACCAGGGGATCGAGCCCGACAAGCTCTACCGCGCGTGGGACAAGCAACGCCGCCAGGAAGGGACGGTGTCATGACCGAGACGCAAGTCTTCGAGTACGCCCGCGGCCAGGTCGACGAGGACGACCCGCTGCACGGCGAGATGATGCGGGTCAACATGGGCCCGCAGCACCCCGCGACGCACGGCGTGTTGCGCCTCGTCATCGACCTCGACGGCGAGACGATGGTCAAGGTCGACCCGGACGTCGGCTACCTGCACCGCGGCAAGGAGAAGAGCTGCGAGACCCTCGGGTGGCGCAAGTTCTTCCCGCACACCGACCGCCTGGACTACGTGCAGCCGTTGTCGAACAACATCGCGTACGCGATGGCGCTCGAGAAGCTGGCCGGCCTCGAGGTGCCCGAACGCGCGCAGACGATCCGCGTGCTCCTGATGGAGCTGAACCGGATCATGGCGCACCTGATCTACATCGGCACCTCGTCGATCGACCTGGGCGCCGTCGGCATCTTCTTCTACGCCTTCGTCCAGCGCGAGCAGCTGTACGACATCCTGGACGCCTACACCGGGCACCGGATGAACAACACGTACGTCCGCGTGGGCGGCGTGTACGCCGACATCGACGACGACGTCGCGGCGAAGATGACGGCCTTCCTGGACCAGTTCCCGGCCAAGGTCGACGAGTTCGCCAACCTGCTCGAGCGCAACCGCATCTTCTACGACCGCACGCGCGGCGTGGGCGTGATGACGGCGGAGCAGGCGCTCGCCATGTCGCTGTCGGGCCCCAGCCTGCGCGGCAGCGGCGTCGAGTGGGACCTGCGCAAGGCGCAACCCTACTGCGGCTACGAGTCGTACTACTTCGACGTGCCGGTCGGCACGGTCGGCGACTGCTACGACCGCTACCTCGTCCGCATGGAGGAGATGCGACAGTCGACGAAGATCGCGCAACAGGCGCTGGAGCGGCTCAAGGAGACGAAGGGCGGCGACTTCCTCGCGCGCGACCGTCGCTACGTGCTGCCGCCGAAGGCCGACGTGCACACGTCGATGGAGGAGCTCATCCACCAGTTCAAGATCGTCACCGACATGCGACTGCCCAAGGGCGACGCGTACTCGGCGATCGAGTCCAGCAAGGGCGAGCTGGGCTTCTACGTCGTCTCCGACGGCACGAGCGACCCCGTTCGTTGCCACGTTCGCGCGCCGGGGTTGGTCAACGTCCAGGCCATCCCGATGCTCGCCGAAGGCCGCCTCCTGTCCGACATGGTGGCGATCATCGGCAGCCTGGACTTCGTGATGGGCGAGGTGGATCGCTGATGGCACTCCCGGAGAACCTGGTCGCCGAGTTCGACCGCATGGTGCAGAAGTACCCCCAGCGCCGCGCGGCGCTGATCCCCGCGATCCACCGTTGCCAGGAGGAGCTGGGCGGGTGGGTGTCGCCGGAGACGATGGAGGCGCTCGCCGAGTACTTCGAGCTGGAGCCGATCGAGGTGTGGGGCGTCGTGTCCTTCTACCCGATGTTCCGCACGTCGAAGCCGGGCGCGCACGTCGTCAGCGTGTGCCACAACATCTCGTGCGACCTGCGGGGCGCCGAGGACATCATCACCAAGGTCTGCGAGGTCACCGGCGCGCAGGTCGGCGGCACCTCGCCGGACGGCAAGTTCACCGTCGAACGCGTCGAGTGCCAGGGCGCCTGCGCGAACGCGCCGATGTTCGACCTGGACGGCGTGTACCACGAGGACCTCGACGACGCGAAGGTCGAGAAGATCCTGGGAGACCTCTCGTGAGCCACCCCACCTACCTGCTCGACCGCTCGCGGATCGAGGACTCGCACACGCTGAAGGTCGCCCGCGAGAAGGGCGCATACGCCGCCTTCGAGGCGATGCTGAAGGCCGGCCAGGACCCCAAGGACGTCACGGAAGTCGTCAAGGCGTCCGGCCTGCGCGGCCGCGGCGGCGCGGGGTTCCCCACCGGCCTGAAGTGGTCGTTCATGCCCGACGCGACGAAGGACGACCGCCCGCGCTACATGGCGGTCAACGCCGACGAGTCGGAGCCGGGCACGTGCAAGGACCGCGTGCTGATGCGCGAGGATCCGCACGGCCTGCTCGAGGGCTGCCTGATCGCGGGTTACGCGATGGGCCTCGAAGCCGTCTACATCTACGTGCGCGGCGAGTACCGCCTGCCGTACAAGCGGATGCAGGACGCGATCGACGAGGCGCGCGAGGCGGGCCTCATCGGCGAGGGCATCCTGGGCACGGACTTCTCGCTCGAGATCCACATGCACCAGGGCGCCGGCGCCTACATCTGCGGCGAGGAGACCGGCTTGATGGAGTCGCTCGAGGGCAAGCGCGGCCACCCGCGACCGAAGCCCCCCTTCCCCGCCGGCTTCGGCCTGTGGGGCATGCCGACGACCGTCAACAACGTCGAGTCGATCTTCAACGTCCCGTTCATCCTCGAGCGCGGCGCGTCGTGGTTCCGCGGCTTCGGCACCGAGAAGAGCCCGGGCAACTTCCTGTGCGGCATCTCGGGCCACGTCGCGAAGCCGGGCGTCTACGAGGTGCCGCTGGGCATCCCCGCCCGCGAGATCCTCGAGCAGTACGCCGGCGGCGTCTGGAAGGACCGCAAGCTCAAGGGCTGGTTCCCCGGCGGCTCGTCGACGGGCATCGTGCCCGCGTCGGTCATCGACACGCCGATGGACCACGACTCGATCAAGGGCATCGGTTCCATGTTCGGCACCGGCGCGATGATCATGCTGGACGAGACGGCGTGCGTCGTGCGCGCGTCGGAGGTGCTCGCGCGCTTCTACGACCACGAGTCGTGCGGCCAGTGCTCGCAGTGCCGCGAAGGCACGCAGTGGCTGAACCAGATCTTCCACCGCATCGAGAACGGCGCGGGGACGATGGCGGACGTCGAGCTGCTCGAGTCGCTCTCGCACGGCATGACGCCGGGCAAGACGATCTGCGCGCTGTCCGACGCCGCGGCGATCCCCACGCTGGCCGTGATCAAGCACTTCCGCGACGAGATCGTGGAGCACATCGAGAAGGGCGGCTGCCCGTTCAAGGCGAGCACGGGTAACGCGCCCGCCGCCGCCGGTACGGAGGTCCACGCGTGACCAAGATCATCGTCAACGGGCGCGAGGTCGAAGCGGATCCGAAGAAGCCGCTGATCGCCGCCTGCCACGCGGAAGGCGTGGAAGTCCCCCACTACTGCTACCACCCGGGCCTGACGCCGGTCGGCTCGTGCCGCATGTGCCAGGTCGAGGTGCAGCAGGGCGAGATGCCCGCGCGCGTCGTCGCGTCGTGCCGCACGCCCGTCGCCGAGGGCATGGTGGTGAACACCGAGTCCGAGCGCGCGCACGAGACGCGTCGCGAGTGCCTCGAGTTCCTGCTGAAGAACCACCCGCTGGACTGCCCGATCTGCGACAAGGCGGGCGAGTGCATGCTGCAGGACTACACCTTCGACGAAGGTCAGGCCGCCGCGCGCACCGACGAGCCGCGCCGCGAGCTGGAGAAGCGCAAGGACCTGGGCGACACGATCGTGCTCGACCAGGAGCGCTGCATCCTGTGCTCGCGCTGCGTGCGCTTCTTCGAGGAGGTCACCGAGAAGCCGCAGCTCGCGATCACCGAGCGCGGCGCGCACAGCGTGCTCGAGACCTTCATGGACCGGCCGCTGGAGGGCAACTACCAGGGCAACATCGCCGACCTCTGCCCGGTCGGCGCGCTCACGCTGAAGCCCTTCCGCTTCAAGGCGCGCGTCTGGAACCTGTTCAAGAAGTCGTCGACCTGCGCCGAGTGCAGCCGCGGCTGCTCGATCACCACCGAGGTGTTGCGCGGCGGCGAAGTGAAGCGCTTCCGCCCGCGCTACAACGCCGACGTGAACACGTGGTGGATGTGCGACACGGGTCGCTTCGCGTTCGGCCACGTGAACCGTGAAGGCCGCCTGGCCGGCGCCGAGCGCCGCGGGTACAGCGAGGTCGAAGCCGTCGACGTCGACGAGGCGCTCGCGCAGGTCGCGGACGCGCTGTCGTCGGCGCGCGCGTCGGACGCCGGCGCGCCGGTCGTCGTCGCCTCGCCGT
>JAUHYB010000014.1 GCA_030426745.1 bacterium | reverse complement strand
CGTCGGGTCAGCGGCGTCGGAGGCCCCCGGCCTCCGACGCCGCTGACCCGACGATTTTGCACCCGGCACCGTACCTTCGCCTTGCGGCGGCGCGAGACGAACGACACCCGTCACGTGGTCCGTCCATCCCGGAAAATCCTGCGCGAAGCCGGCGCCGTCCGCTCGTCCACGCCGCCCGCCCTTTCCGCTACGCTGGGAGCAACCGCCGCGTCGACAGGGGTAGTCCCGTCGGCGCCCGCGCCTCCCCCCGCCCGCGACACCCCAGCCAGCCTTCTCCCTTGGTCCGCGTCGCTTTCGTCGTCACCACCTGTCACGAGTTCGAGGGCATCAAGGTCCTCTCCTCGGTCCTGAAGTCCCGCGGTCACGAAGCCGACTGCTTCGTCACCTCGGAGGAGAAGGACTTCTACGGCGCCGTCCTGGCCTACCAGCCGGACGTGATCGGCGTGTACGCGACGACCGGCCAGGAGAAGTGGTGCTACGGGCACATCTCGCGCTGGCGCAAGGAGCTGCCGCACCTGAAGGTCGTGATGGGCGGGCCGCACCCGTCGTTCGACCCCGAGGTCCTGCACGACGACGAGTTCATCGACGCGATCCTGAAGGGCGAGGCCGAGTACGGCATGGTCGACCTGGTCGAGGCCTGGGCCGCCGGTCGCTCCACCGACTTCATCCAGAACGTCGGCACGCTGCAGGACGGCGTCGCGGTGCAGAACCCGATCCGTCCCGTCATCCAGGACCTCGACACGCTGCCGTTCCCCGACGTCGACATCTTCTACAAGTACCCCTTCCTGCGCGGGAAGCGGGTGCTGCAGGTCCACGCGTCGCGCGGCTGTCAGAACAGCTGCACGTACTGCAGCGTCGGCCTGATGAAGAAGGAGTGGATCTCCGGCGCGCGCGGCGAGAAGTTCAACCGCACGAAGTCGGTCGACTACCTGTGCGAGGAGATGAACGACATCCTCGCGCGCTACCCCGGCTTCCGCATGGTGAACTTCGGCGACGCTGCGTTGAACATGGAGCGCGGGTGGCTGTCGGAGTTCGCCGACAAGTGGCCGAAGCAGGTCGGTTTGCCGTTCGCGTGCAACGTGAACATCAACTACCTGAACGAGAACGACATCGCGAACCTGGCGCGCGCCGGTTGCGTGTCGGTCCAGTTCGGCCTCGAGTCCGGCAGCGAGGAAGTGCGCTTGCGCGTGTACAAGAAGGGGTACACCGACAAGGTCGTGCACAACATCCCCAAGCTGCTGCGCAAGTACAAGATCACGTACCGCACGAACAACATGATGGGCTCGCCGGCGGAGAGCCTCGAGGACATGTTCCAGACGGTGCGACAGAACCGCGAGATCAAGCCCGACGGTTGCACGGTGCTGATCTACCGCCCCTTCCGCTCGACGGCGCTCGGTCGCGAGGACTTCGACCTGGACCGCGTCGACGTCGGCAAGGACATCGGCCCGTCGCTGCACTCCGACACGCAGATGAAGCGTGACGACCAGCGCGAGGTCGTGAACCTGCAGCGCCTGTTCAACATCGGCGTGTTCGTGCCCGGCGGCGAGGCGCTGGTCCGCAAGCTGATCCACATGCCGAAGAACCCGGCGTTCGAGTTCAGCCTGCTGGGCTTCCTCTGGTACCAGCACGCCGTCGTCAGCGGTTACGGCATGCTCGACGACCTGAAGCTGGGCCTGCGCAACATCGGCCAGATCTTCGGGCGCAGCGAGGGCGGCACGCACGAGTACGGCCGCAAGTCGGGCCGCGACGCGCTGCTCGACACGATGGACGCCGGGCTCGACGCCGGCCTGTAGCGCCCCGCGAGCCCGCGGCGCCGCGGATCTCCGGGCCTGCGCCGGACCTTTTCCCCGCCTCGCGCCAAGACGGCGCGCCTCCCCCGCGTTCCGCCGCGAAGCGCCCTTGGGGCGCGCGTCGACGATCGGTTCCAATGGCCGGCGTCGACCCTTCCTCGCTCGAGACCCCTGGAGGATCCCGCCATGTGGAGCGCCCTCGTTGCCCTCGTCGCCCTCTCCTTCGCGAGCGGGCGCGCACCCGTCGCCGCGCCGCCCGTTGCCGTGTCGCCCGCGGAGCCCGCGCAGCAGGCCGAGCCCGCGCCGCTCGAGCTCGAGATCGACGCGGTCACCCTGTACCGCAACTCGGCGATGGTGCACCGCCGCGCCAAGGCGCTCACGTCCGGCAGCTACGTCGTGCGCGGCCTGCCGGGCGAGGTCTCGAACGACGGCACCCGCGTGCGCTTCGTCGGCGGCCACGTGATCGCCGTCGAGGTGCGCGAGCGCGTGCTGGAGAACGCGCCGACCGCGCGCATCGAGGAGCTGCGCGTCGCGCGCGAGGGGGCGCGCGCCGAGCTCCGCGCGGCGCAGGACGACGTGGCCGTCACCGCGCGCGCCGCCGACTGGCTGTCGAAGCGCCACCAGGAGGAGTGCGAGGCGTGGAACCGGCAGCTCTCCGGCGCGACGGCCGACCCCGACGGGTGGCGGCGCAACCGCGCGTGGTTCGAGCGAGCGCTGACCGACGCCTTCGCGATGCGGCGCGCGGCGATCGAGCGCGCCGACGCCGCGCAGCGCGCGCTCGACGCCCTCGAGCAGGAGTGGGGGCGCATGACCGCGCCCGGCGGCGTGATCGTCCAGGACCTGCACCTGCGCGTGACGACGGACCACGAGGCCGGGCGGCTCGAGGTCGACACGCGCCTGCCCGCCGCCGGCTGGGAGCCGGTCTACGACCTGCGCGCGGCGGACGACGCGCGGCGCGTCGAGCTGACCTACCGCGCCCGCGTGCGCCAGGAGACCGGCGAGGACTGGTCCGACGTGCGCCTCCTGCTGTCGACCGCGCAGCCCGAGATGGGCGCGCAGGGGCCCGATCCGGTCGCGCGCTGGGTCGACGTGTCGATGCCGCACCGCGGGATGATCGGATCGGCCGTGACGTCGGAGGCCGCGCCGAGCTCCGGCGTGTTCTGGTCCGACGACGACGGCTTCGCGGAGACCCACGAGGCCGCCGTCCTGCAGGAGGGCCTGTCGGTGCGCTTCGAGCTGGCGCAGCGCGAATCGATCCAGTCGCGCCCCGAGGCGACGACCGTGCTGGTCGCGCGCGAGCGCTTCGACGTGCAGCCCGAGCACTACTGCGCGCCCGCCGCGTCGACCGCTGTGTGGCTGCGCGGCCGCGCGACGAACACCGGCGAGCGCACGCTGTTGCCCGGCGAGGCGTCCGTCTTCTTCGGCGACGACTACCTGGGCCGCGCGCGGATGGACCTGGTGCAGCCGGGGCAGGAGTTCACGTTGCACCTGGGCGTCGTCGACGCGATCGAAGTCGAGCGCACGCGCGTGCACGACCGCGCCGAGGGGCCGGGCCTGTTCGGGTCGAAGCGCGCGCTGGTCGAGGAGTGGCGCGTCACGCTGACGAACCACGGCGCGAGCGTCGCGAAGCCCGACGGGTCGGTGGACGTGATCGTGCAGGAAGCCCTGCCGCGCGCGGGCGACGACGGCATCGAGGTCGTCGTCGAGCGCGAGAGCACGCCGCGGTCCGAGGCCGAGCGCTGGAAGACCGACTGGGAGGACCGCTCGATCCGCACGTGGATCGTGAACGCTCCCGCCGGGGCGCCCGCGCGCCTGTCGTACCGGCTGTCGGTGCGCTACCCGAAGAACCAGGACGTCGTCGTCGAAGGACGCTGAGAGGAACACGCGATGATCACCACGACTCTCCTCGCGCTGTTGTCGCAGGCCGCGCCGGCCGCCGACGCGACCGTCGTCACGGCGCCCGTCTCCGCCGCGACCGTCCACCCCGACCGCGCGCGCGTCACGCGGCGCACGGGGACCTTGGAGGACGACGGCGCGTACCGCTTCGAGGGCCTGACCGGCCGCCTGGATCCCGACAGCGTCCGCGCGCGCGTCCCCGGCGGCGTCGTGCTGTCCGTCGACGTCCGCGCGCGCGTCCTGACGACGCCGCCCGGCGAGCGGATGGCCGCCTTCGACGCCGAGCAGCGCGAGCTGGACGCGCGCCGCGCGGACCTCGCTGACGAGTGGGAGGTGTTGACCGCGCTCTCGAACGGGCTCGCGCGCTTCGGCACGCCGCCGACGAGCGACCGCGCGACGGTGGGGGACCCGGAGGCCTGGCGGGCAGGGGCGGACTTCCTGACCGAGCAGACGGCGCGCGACGCGGAGCGGCGGCGCGGGCTCGAGGCGCGCGGCGCGGAGCTCGACCGCCTGCAACAGGACCTGAACCGCCGCCGCGGCGAGTGGTCCGCGCCGACGACGCCGACGTACGAGGCGCTCGTCGAGGTGGACGTCCCCGACGGCGGCGGCGTGATCGAGCTCGAGTATCTCGTGCCGAACGCCGGGTGGGAGCCGCGCTACGAGCTGCGCGCCGCGTCCGACGCGCGTTCGGTGGCCGTCTCCTACCGGGCGCAGGTGTGGCAGAAGAGCGGCGAGGACTGGGACGGCGTGAGGCTCGCGCTGTCCACCGCCGCGCCGCGCCGGGGCGCCGCCGCGCCGACGCTGGAGACGCGCTGGGCGCACACGCTGGAACCCGGGGTCTACGCGCGCGCCGAGGAGCAGTTCGACCGCGAGGCCGGCCGCCTGGCGGACAGCGCCGCGGGCTACGACTACCGCAAGGCCCCCGCGGCCGAGAAGGAGCCGGTGCCCTACGCGGTCGTGCGCGACGCCGGCCTGTCGCTCTTCTACGAGTTGCCCGCGACCGACACCGTGCGGTCCGGCGCGCCGCCGGCGAGCGTCCTGATCGGCGCGCTGCAGCTGGGGATCGAGCCCGAGTACCACTGCGTCCCGGCGCTGGACACGACGGTCTGGCTGCGCGGCCGCGCGACGAACGACTCGGCGTTGACCTTCCTGCCCGGCGAGGCGTCCGTCTTCTTCGGCGCCGACCACCTGGGCCGCGCGCGGCTCGACACGGTGCGCCCCGGCCAGGACTTCGTCATGCACCTGGGCGCCGACCACGCGCTGGAGGTCACGCGCCGGATGATCGGCGAGGGCACCGAGGGCGCCGGCTTCTTCGGGTCGAAGGACACCTGGCACCGCACCTGGAGCGTGCGCGTCGAGAACCACGGCGCGGCGATCGCGGAGCCGGACGGCGCGGCCGTCGTGTACGTGCGCGAGGCGCTGCCGCGGGCGACGGACGACCGGCTGGACGTGCGGCTCGAGAAGTCGAACCAGCCGACGGCCCAGGGCGAGCGCTGGCAGACCGACCGCGAGGACCACGGCTTCGAGACCTGGGTCCTGCGCGCGCCGCGCGGCGGCCAGGCGGAGCTGCGGTACGAGCTGCGGATCCGGCACCCGGAGGACGCGGAGCTGCGCTTCCGCTAGGTGCGCCGCGCCAGGCACGGTACCTTCGCCCTCCGCTACACTCTCCGGCATGTGGCGCCGCGCACTCGTCCCGATCCTGCTCGCCGCGACCGCCGTCGCGGACACCCCCGAGGGGTTGCGGCGGCTCGTCGTGCTCCACACGAACGACATCCACGGCCAGTGCCGCGCGCGCGAGTTCCGCGTCGACGACGGCGAGGCCGCGGACGAGCCGCGCTTCATCGGCGGCCTGCCGCGCGTCGCGGCCTACGTCGCGCGCGTGCGGGCCGAGGTCGACGGTCCGCGTGAAGGCCTGCTGGTGCTCGACGGCGGCGACTGGTTCCAGGGCACGCCCGAGGGCCTGCTCGACGACGGCGAGGCGTTCACGCAGGCGCTCGTCGCGGTCGGCTACGACGCGCTCGTCGTCGGCAACCACGAGTTCGACCACGGCGTGCCGCGCCTGCGCGCGCTGATCGAGGACACGGGCATCCCGTGCGTCCTGGCGAACGTGCGCGAGCCCGAGACCGGCGACCGCGTGACGTGGGCCCGGCCGTGGCGCGTGTTCGAGCGCGCGGACCTGCGCGTCGGCGTCGTCGGACTGCTGACGCCGGAGACGCCGTCGATCACGCACGCCGACGCGCGCGCGCTGACGTTCACCGACCCGATCGAGGAGCTGACGCGCGCGCGGCGCGAGCTGGCGGGCGAGTCGCTCGACCTCTTGATCCCGCTGACGCACCTCGGCCTGTACCACGACCGCGAGCTCGCGCGGGCGCACCCCGACCTGCCGCTGGTGATCGGCGGCCACTCGCACACCTACCTGGAGGAGGGCGAGATGGTCGGCGACTGCCTCGTCTGCCAGGTGGGGTCGAAGGCGTCGTCGGTCGGCCGCGTGGACCTGTGGTTCGACGCGAAGACGCGCGAGATGGTGCGGCGCGACTACCGCGTGATCGACCTGTTCGAAGATCCGGCGGACCAGCGCAACGCCGCCGTCGACGAGGCGGTCGACGCGATGCTGGCGCGCAGCGAGGAGGCGATGTCCGCGCCGATCGGCGCGCTCGACGCGCCGCTCGACCGCAGCCACGAGCGCTTGCGCTCCTCCGGCGCGGGCAACTGCATCACCGACTGGATGCGCGAACGCACGGGCGCGCAGGTCGCGATCCAGAACCGCGGCGGCATCCGGTGCGACTTGCCGGCCGGGACGTTGACGCGGCGCGACGCCTTCGAGCTGCTGCCGTTCGGCAACCACCTGGTCGTCGTCGAGATGTCGGGCGCGGACTTCGCGCGCGTCGTCGGCGTCGCGGTCGGCGACCGAGGGCACTCCGGCCTCGAGTTCAGCGGCATGCAGGTCGTCGTCACGGCGCTCGACGACGGGCTCGGCCGACTCGAGGCGATCCTGATCGACGGGGAACCGCTGGCGCCGGACGCGACGGTGCGCGTCGCGACGAACGACTTCCTGGCGCGCGGCGGCGACGACTACTTCGAGGGCCTCGACGTGCGCGTCGTGCGCGAGGACCCGATCCGCCTGCGCGAGCTCTTCGAGGCGCGCCTGCGCGAGCTGGGCCGCTTCACGCCCGACACCACGAACCGCTACACGATCCGAGGCGCGCGATGATCCGCACCTGGCTGTTGTTGACGCCGCTCGTCGCGGCGCCGTTCTCGTCGTCCGCGTCCCCGACGGTCCCGACGGCCGCGGTCGCCGCCGACGACCTGGCCGACCTGGAGCGCGACGTGCGCGGCGACGACGGCCGCCGCGGGCGCGAAGCGGTGCAGGAACTCGCGAAGCGCGGCACGCCGGAAGCGTGGGGGATCGTCGTCGAGGCGCTGGGCCACGCCGACCCGATCGTCGCGGACGAGGCGCAGCTCGCGCTGGGCGGGCTGGCGGACGCGGAGGTCGTCGAGGCGCTGTACGGCAAGGACGGGCTCGGTTCCAAGCAACGCATCGTCTCGCTGCGCGTCGCCGAGGCGCTCGGCCGCGTGCAGGCGGACCTGGACGCCGCCGACCTCGCGAAGGCGATGAAGGCCAAGGACGCGCCGGTGCGCCGCGCGGTGTTCTGGTCGATCGAGCGCCAGGCCGCGACCGGGCGCGTGACGGGCGACGTCGCGAAGAAGCTGTTGCCGCCGGTCGTCAAGGCGTCCGAGCGCGACAAGGACGACGGCGTGCGCGCGGCGGCGTTGCAGGCGCGGTGCGCGCTGGACCCCGACGCGCGCGGCGCGGCGGCGCGTGAGGCGGCGACGGACCGCTCGCGGACGGTGCGCACCGGCGCGGCCCTCGCCGCGACGCCGCTGCCGAACGCCGAGCGCCGCGCCGCGATCGCGTCGCTCGCCGCCGACGCCGAACCGCGCGTGCGCTGGGCCGCCGCCGACGCGTTCGCGACGGACGCGGACAAGCAGGACGCCGCGCGGCTGGTCGCGATGCTGGAGGCCGAGACGAACGCGCGCACGAAGTGGCACCTCGTCGACCTCTTGCGCGGCATGTCGGGCTTGAAGCACCGCGACGACCCGCGGCCGTGGATCGACTGGCAGCAGACGCTGGCCGACGACTGGCGCGCGGACGGCGCGCCGGGCCGCGCCGGGGACGACGCCGGGGACGAACGCACCGCGTCGCTGGTCGGCCTGCCGATCCTGTCCGACCGCTTGACGATCCTGATCGACCTGTCCGGGTCGACGTGGGAGGAGCGCGAGGGCAAGACGCGCAAGCAGGTGCTGGACGCCGAGCTGCGCCGCGCGCTCGAGGCCTTGCCGGAGGGGACGAAGTTCAACCTGATCCCGTACACCGACCGGCCGATCCCGTGGAAGGACGAGGTGGTCGACGCGAACGAGCGCAACGTCGCGAAGGCGCTCGACTGGTTCGAGGGGTTGAAGGACAGCGGCAAGGGCAACTTCTGGGACGCGTGGATGCTGGCGATCGAGGACGACGAGGTCGACACGGTGATCGCGTTGACCGACGGCGCGCCGACCGGCGGCGACCGCTGGAACTTGCAGCTGATGAAGAGCCTGCTCGCGGAACACAACCGCTATCGTCGCGCCGCGCTCGACGCCGTCGTGGTGGACGCGAAGGGGCGCTTGCTCGAGTACTGGGACGAGATGTGCGCGTCGACCGGCGGGCGCATGAAGTCCGTGGACCTGTAGGACGAGACGATGACCGAGGAATCGAAGGCCGGGCCGACGCTCGGCGCCCCCGAGGCGCTGCCGAAGGGCAAGGCGACGTACGCGCACGGCGACGGCGTCGCGCTGATCACGCTGACGAACCCGCCGGCGAACGGGTACTCGCACGAGATGATGCGGGACCTGGACGAGGCGATCCTGCGCGCGCGCTTCGACGACTCGATCCAGGTGATCGTCGTCGCGGGCGCCGGCGAGAAGTTCTTCTGCGCGGGCGCCGACATCTCGATGCTCGACGCGGTGACGCCGACGTTCAAGTACGCGTTCTGCCTGCACGCGAACGAGACGTTGTTGCGGCTCGAGCACACGCCGAAGCTGGTGATCGGCGCGCTCGGCGGCCACTGCGTCGGCGGCGGGCTGGAGGTCGCGCTGGCGTGCGACATCCGCCTGGCGCGCAAGGGGTCGGGCCGCTGCGGCCTTCCGGAGGTCGCGCTGGGCGTCCTGCCGGGGACGGGCGGCACGCAGCGCCTGGCGCGCGTCCTGGGCAAGTCGCGCTCGATCGAGCTGATGGCGTCCGGCCGCCTGGTCGACTACGACGAAGCGCGCGAGATGGGCCTGGTCGACCGCGTGGTCGAAGCAGGCGACGACGCCGCGTTCATGCAAGAGGTGCTCGCCTACGCCGCGAGCTTCACCGCGCCCGGCAAGGCGCCGCTGGCCGTCGGCGCGATCAAGCGCTCGGTGCAGAGCGGCCTGGAAGTCCCGCTGGAGTCCGGCCTCGCGCTCGAACGCGAACTGCAAGCCGCGCTGTTCAACAGCGCCGACGCGAAGGAAGGCATCGCCGCGTTCGTCGAGAAACGCGGCGCGCGCTTCGAGGGCCGCTGATGCGCGCCGTCCACGTCCCCGAACACGGCGGGCCGGAAGTCCTGCGTATCGTCGACCTGCCCGACCCGACGCCGGCGCCCGGCGAGGTCGTCGTGCGCATGACGGCGGCGTCGCTGAACCACCTCGACCTGTGGGTGCGCCGCGGGATGCCGGGCATGCCGATCCCGCTGCCGATCATCCCCGGCTGCGACGGCACGGGCGTGATCGCGGCGCTGGGCGAAGGCGTGTGCGACCTGGCCGTCGGCGACCGCGTCGTCGTCTTGCCCGGCCACTCCAGCGGCGAGTCCGCGCACGACCGCGCCGGCAACGACCACCTGTCGGACGACTACGGGATCCGCGGCGAGCACTCCGACGGGCTGGACCGCGAGCTCGTCGCGCTCGAGCGCCGCTACGTCATGCTGCTGCCCGACGGCGTCGACCCGGTCGAGGCGGCCGCCGTGCCGCTCGTGTTCCTGACCGCGTGGGGCATGCTGGTCGAGCGCGCGCAGGTCGCCGAGGGCGAGACCGTGCTGGTCCTCGCCGGCACCAGCGGCGTCGGGTCCGCCGCGATCCAGATCGCCGCCGACCGCGGCGCGCGCGTGATCACGACGGCCGGATCGGACGCGAAGCGCGCGCTCTGCGCGCAGCTCGGCGCGCACGAGGTGCTCGACCACCACGACCCCGACTGGCCGAAGGCGGTGAAGCGCCTGACGGACGGCAAGGGATGCGACGTCGTCGTCGAACACGTCGGCCCCGCGACCTGGATGGGCTCGATGCGCAGCCTCGCGCGCAACGGCCGCCTGGTCACCTGCGGCGGCACGACCGGTCCGAAGGTCGAGGTGCTGCTGCCGCACCTCTTCATGAAGAACCTCTCCGTCCTCGGCTCCACCATGGGCCCGTCGCGCGCGATGCCCGACATCTTCGCCGCCGTCGCCCGCGGCGCCTATCGCCCGGTCATCGACCGCGTGCTGCCGTTCGACGAGGTCGTCGAAGCGCACCGCGTGCTCGAGGCGGGGGAGGCGCTGGGGAAGGTCGTGTTGAAGATCGGGGACTGAGCGAGCGCGCCGCATCCGCATGCAGCACGCGCACGCCATCCTCGCGCTCGTCGGCCTGTCGCTGGGTGCGGGTTGCGCCTCTGTCCCGCGGGACATGCCCGTCGCGACGAACATCGTCCACCTGACGGCCGACTCCGCCGAGGAGCTCGAGGCGGCTCTCGAGTCGGAGGAGTGGGGTTCCGCCCGGCACGCGGACGTGGTCACGGTGCGGCTCTGGAAGGAGCACTCGGGGCGGGACCACGAGGAGGTGCGCGGTCGGTTCAACACCTTTCGCTCTGGCGGGAGGACCCTCCGCTACGTGCCGCGCCTCCACGACGGGGGAGCGACCTGGGAGGTCCCGTACAACTTCCTCGCCGACCCCGTGGTGGTCGCGGTCGACGATCGCGCGGAGTGGCGGGCCGTCCTCCTGCCCGTGGCGAGCGCCTGGCGAGAACGCGGCCTCGGGGCCTTCGTCTACCGCCTCGGCGGCGCGTCGTACGACGGCGGCGCGCTGATCCTGGACTCGACCAGCTACCGGCGCGTCACCGAGGACGAGCGTGAGGCGCTGCGGCGAGCCGGGTGCGTCGTTCGCGACGACTCGGCGTCGAACGGGTCGCGTCACGTGGTCTCGACACACGAGGAGTGGACGCGAGCGCTCGTCGAGATGCCGTCGGCGAACGTCGATCCGGCGAACTGGTGCTGGTTCGCCGTGGAGATCCCGTTGTACGTGCTGAACGACTCGCTGTCGCACCGGTACGCGCACCGCTTGTTCGGTTACGAGGTCCTCGACGCCGACATGCCGAACGGCCTCCCCGGCTACCGCCTCGACTGCGTGGGGGGCGAACTCCACGACCTGGGCGTCCTGCAGAACGGGATCCACGAGCCTTGGACCTCGGTCCTGATCGCGCGCTTCTGGCAGGAGGACATCCCCTTCGGAATCCGGACGACCGGCGGGCACCACATCTACGTGCCGGAGCACTACCGGGCGCGTGGGGAGGAGCTCTACGCGGAGTGGTATGCGGAGCTTCCGGAGCTGATCACGCGGGGGCGGGAGCGCGAGGCGACCCGCGAGCGAGAGCTGGCCGACGAGTGACCGGCCCGGCGTCGGTCGGAAGGGGCGGAACCCTGGCCGACTTCGCGCCCTGCCCGTATCCTGTTCGCCCCATGAACGCGAACGACATCCAGAGTGCCGCCGTCCTCGGCGCGGGGACGATGGGGCACGGCATCGCCCAGGTCCTCGCCATGAGCGGCATCGCGACCCGGCTGTTCGACGTCGACTCGGCCGCGGTGGACCGCGGGATCGAGGCGATCGGCAAGAACCTGCAGAAGGGCGTCGAGAAGGGCAAGGTGACGGCGGAGGCGTGCGACGACGCGCTGGCGAAGCTGTCCGGCAGCAACGTGATGAGCAGCGCCGTCGACGGCGTGCAGCTCGTCGTGGAGGCCGTGCCCGAGAAGCTCGAGCTGAAGCAGCAGATCTTCGAGGAGCTGGGGCAGCGCTTGCGCTCCGGCGTGCTGCTGGCGACGAACACCTCGTCGTTGCCGATCACGAAGATCGCGGAAGTGACGCAGGCGCCCGAGCGCGTCGTCGGCATGCACTTCTTCAATCCGGTGCACATCATGAAGCTGGTCGAGGTCGTCGAGACCGACCACAGCTCCGACGAGGCCGTGCGTTGCGCGATGGACCTCGCGCGCCGGATGGGCAAGGAGCCGATCCGCGTGAAGGACGCGCCGGGCTTCGCGTCGTCGCGCCTGGGCCTGGTGATCGGGCTCGAGGCGATGCGCATGGTCGAGTCGGGCGTCGCCAGCGCCGAGGACATCGACAAGGCGATGACGCTGGGCTACGGCTTCCCGATGGGCCCGCTGAAGCTGACCGACCTGGTCGGCCTCGACGTGCGCCTGTCGATCGCGAACTTCCTGAAGGAAGAGCTGGGCCCGGGCTTCGAGCCCCCGCGCATCTTGATCGACAAGGTCGAGCGCGGCGAGCTGGGCAAGAAGAGCGGCAAGGGCTTCTATGACTGGAGCGAGTAGCCGCCCGACGTCCGCGCCGGAGTCGCGGTTCCGCTTGCCGAAGCGCACCAGCGGCGTGCTGGACGCGGCGCAGCGCGAGTTGACGCTGGACCACGCGCGCGACGTGCTGTCGACGCCGACGGCGCCGTACGCGGAGGACCTGCAGCTGGACATCGTCCGGCGCTTCGTGGCCGACCGCGAGGGCTTCGAACTGGTCGTCGACGAGCACGCGAACGCGGTCGTCACCTGGACCGGCGGCTCGAAGCCGGAGAAGCGCCGCAAGCAGGACGCGCCCGAACTCGCGTTCAGCGCGCACCTCGACCACCCGGGGTTCCTGTACGCCGGCAAGCGCGGCGGGACGCACCGCGCGACGTGGCACGGCGGCGTGCCCGAGCGCTACTTCCGCGGCTCGGACGTGCGCTTCTTCGACCTGAAGACCGGCGCCGAGCTGGCGACCGCGCGCATCGCCAAGACCGCGCGCGACAAGCAGGGCAACATGTCCGTCGAGCTGTCGCGCTTCCGCGGGCAGGCGAAGCGCGGCATGTTCGGCATGTGGGACCTGACCGCGGGCACGATCCGCGGCACGAAGCTGCACGCGCGCGTCTGCGACGACCTGATGGGCGCCGCGTCGATCTTCGCGACGCTGGACATCCTGGCTGCGGCCGACCACCCGCACCGCGTGCACGGCGTGTTCACGCGCGCGGAGGAGACGGGCTTCATCGGATGCCTGGGCCTCTTGCGCGCCAAGACGCTCTCGAAGGACGTCGCCGTGATCGGCCTCGAGTGCTCGCCCAAGCGGCCGACCGCGAAGATCGGCGAAGGCCCGGTGATCCGCGTCGGCGACGCGGGGATGATCTTCGCGCCGTGGATCACGCACCGCCTGCAACAGGCGGCGGCGACGCTGGTGCGCGACCACGAGGACTTCCGGTTCCAGCGCGCGCTGATGGACGGCGGGCGCTGCGAGTCCAGCGCCTACAACCTCTACGGCGTGCAGGCCGGCGCGATGTGCCTGGCGCTGGGCAACTACCACAACTGTCATCCGGACGGCACGATCCAGCCGGAGCTGGTCGACTGGTCCGACCACGAGGGCATGGTCGCGTTGATGGTGCGCGCCGCCGAGCTGTGGCACGGCGAGGCGTCGGACGCGGCCGTGCTGCGCCGCCTGGACGCCGTGTGGGAGCGCGAGAACCCGCGCTTCTCCGCCTCCGCCGCGCGCATGACGCGTTGAACCCGAGGACGTCGACGATGGACGAGACCGCGCAGCCGAACGAGCACCAGGACCCGAACCGGCCCGAACCGCCGGAGATGCAGCGCGGCCGCGGCGGCATGAAGTTCTGCCTGTTCGGGGTGCTGATGGCGTTCGCGGCGCTGCTGATCACGATCGGCATCGTCTACATGGGCGTGCGCAACCTCAGCAGCGAGGAGGGGGCGTGGGCCGCGATCGACGCCTCGCTCGACTTCGACGAACGCCCCGCCGGCTGGATCGACCCCGTCGGCATCAAGATCCGCTACACGACGATCTACTTCCACGACCAGGTCGACGACCTGCGGATCATGTTCTACCTGGGCGTCGACCCGGACCTGGTCCCCGAGCTGATGAGCGTGGAGGCGAACTCCAAGCAACGCACGGTCACGGGCGCCGGGACGATCGAGGTGCAGGGGCGCGCGCTGCCGTACGTCGACTACGACGCGTCCGAGGACGAGCGCAACTACTTCGGTCGGACGATCCGGCTGTCGGAGGAGGACGCGACCGAGGGCGTGCTGGTCGAGTTCCTGCGCGAGGGGTCGAAGCCGCGCGTGACGAACGCGGACGTGATCCGCGAGCTGGCGCCCTTCCACATCGGGCCGGACCGCACGCTGACGCGCGGGTCGGAACGCGCGGACGAGGCGGACGGCGACGGCGCGACTGACGCGGGTGGCGCGACGCAGGAAGGCGCGGCGCTGGACCGCGGCGACGCGGGTGACGCGGACGTCCCCGATGACGGCGACGCGCCGGACGCCGGCGACGACCAGTGACGCGATGACCACGCCGCCCGACCCCGACGCGCAGGCCGCGCCCGCCGGCGCGGGGCGCCTGGGCGCGGCGGTCGTCGGGCTGCTCGTGATCGTGGGGCTCGCCGTCTTCGCCTCGCAACCCGCGCCGATCCGGCCGCTCGACCCCTTCGAAGCGCTGGGCGACCACGTCGCGATCGGCGACCTGCCCGACGGCTTCCGCTTCGGCCTCGCGCGGACGCTGCCGGGCGGGCGCGCCTACGTGCAGCTCGTGCGCGACGACCCGCGCGAAGGCGAGACCGAGGCCGACGAGGCGCTGGCGCGCATCGACGCCGAGCGCGCCGACGAGGAGCGCGAGGGCGCGGCCCCGATCGACGCCGGCGACGCCGACGAAGCGGATGACGGCGAAGGTCCGGAGGGCGACGGCGACGCGGACGACGACGAGCCGCGCCTCTCGGAGACCGCGGCCGAGCGCGAACGCTTCGCGCTCGAGGACGGCACGCCGCCCAGCGTCGTCTGGCTGATGCGCTACCCGCGCGACCGCGCGCTCGAGGTGTTGCAGCGCGAGATGAAGCGCAAGGTCGAGGACCCGCGCGCCGAGCCGCCGAAGAAGAAGCTGGAGCTGACCGTCGACGGCGGGCGGCTCGCCTGGGGCGACTACGAGGCGGACTACGTCCAGGAGCGCGAGTACGAGGTCGGCGACCACTTCACCGACGTCGTGCGCGTGAACCTGACGCTGGGCGACGAGTGCTGGATCCTCGTCGCGCTGTGGCCGCGCGACTACCGCGGGTCGACCGAGCCGATCGCGCGGCTGCTGGAGGCCCTCCCGCCGCGCTAGCGAGCGTCGCCCGCGGGCGTCGGCGTCAGGCGTTCGGCGACGAGCTCGGCGAGGTGCAACACCGGCGCGTCGTCGCCGGCCGCGCGCAGGCCCGCGTGCCACTGCAGGTGGCACCCCGGGTTGCCGGTCACGAGCGCGTCGGCGCCGCTCCGCGCGAACGCGTCGCGCTTCGGCGCGAACACGCCGGCCGCGTCGGCGGGGCGCGCCAGCGAGTAGACGCCGGCGGACCCGCAACAGGCCTCGCTGTCCTCCAGCTCGACGCGCTCGACGTCCGGCAGCAGGTCGATCAGCGCGCGCGGTTCGTCGCGCACGCCTTGCCCATGGCACAGGTGGCACGGATCGTCCCAGGCGACGCGCCGCGCGGGCCCGCGGCCCAGGCGCGCGGCGAGCCGGTCGCGCGCCTCGCCGTCGAACGCGCGGCTGAAGTCGATGACCTTGGCCGCGAACGCGCGCGCGCGCGGGACGAACGGGTCGTCCTCCGCGAACACCTCGTGCGCCTCGACCAGGTGCGCCGCGCAGCCGGCGGAGTTGACGACCATCGGCAGCGCCGTGCCGACCTCGGCCTCGAGCGCCTCGTGCGCCTCGACCGTCTCGCGCGTCAGGCGCCGGGCCAGGGCGCGCTCGCCGTTGTGCGCGTGCAACGACCCGCAGCACGTCGCGCCGCGCGAGCAGTGGACCTCGCGCCCCGCGGCCGACAGGCAGGCGACGGTCGCGCGGTTCACGCGGCCGAACAGCTCCGGCATCACGCACCCCTCGAGCACGGCGACCTCGCCGGTCACCTCGCCCTCGGCGGGCGTGTAGCGCGGCAGCGGGCGGCGCTCGTCGGCGGGGGGCACGGGCGGCATCGACGCGATCGGCGCGCCGCGTTCGCCCAGGAACGCCGCGGCCGCGCGGTCCAGCCCCAGGCGCTGTCCGAAGCGCGCGAGCCCCGCCAGCATCGACAGCCACGCGCGGCTGGGCAGGACGGTGCCGAAGCCGAAGTCGCGCGCGAGCTGTTCGACGTGCGGGCGTTGCCGCGACTCCGCCAGGCCGGCGCGCGTCGTCTCCATCATGCGACCGAAGCGCACGCCGGACGGGCACACCGACTCGCAGTGGCGGCACAGCAGGCAGAAGTCCATCTCCTCCGCGAAGTCCGCGTCCGCTTCGGCGGCGCCCTCGGCGACCGAGCGCATCAAGTGGATGCGGCCGCGCGGGCTGGACGACTCGTTGCCCGTCAGCAAGTACGTCGGGCAGGTGTGCAGGCACAGGCCGCAGTGCACGCAGTCCAGGCTCTTCGCGTAGTCGACGAGTTCGGTGAGCTGCATGGCGCTAGCGGCCTCCCGCGCTGGTGAAGGCGCCGACGTGGGGGCCGAGGTCGGGGCCGCGCCCCGCGGCGAAGACGCCGTCCGGGTCGAAGCGGTCGCGCAGCGCGCGCATCCACCGGCGTTCGGGGCCGAGCGCGTCGAAGCAGTCGACCTCGCGGCGCAGCGCGAGCGGACCGCCGACGCGCACGGCGGCGCGGACCGGGGCCGCGGCGGCGCGCAGTTCGCGCACGGCGCGCGCGACGTCACCGGCGGGCGCGTCGCCCAAGCGTACGTCGATCCGCGCGACGTGCGGCTGCACGCGCACGAAGCGCGGCCGCGTCGATCCGGTGAACGCCCGCGTCACCAGGTCGAACGCCGCTGCGACGCGCGACGGTCGCGCGTCCACGCGCACGACCGCGCCGAGGCGGGGGTCGGGTTCGCCCTCGCGGTAGTGCTCGTGCGCGCGAGCCGCGTCACCCCCTTCCGCGACCTCCGCGGACCGCCACGCGCGCGGCAGCGCGTCGAACTCGGCTTGCACGACCGGCGCGCGGCCGGCGAGCTCCAGGTGCGCGTGCGCCGACCCGTCCGGGTCGACGTCGATCGCGAAGGTCCACGGCGCGGCGACGGCGGCGCGCAGCGCGCTCGCCAGTTCCCAGGCGTCGCGCGCCCGGTCGAGCGGCAGCACCAGGTGCCGCACCACCTCCGGCGCGACCGCCAGGCGCAGCGAGGCCTCGACCACGACGCCGAGCGCGCCGTTCGACCCGCAGTACAGCCGGTGCAGGTCGAAGCCGGTGACGTTCTTCACCAGCCGCCCGCCGGACTTCGACGCGCTGCCGTCCGCCAGCACGACGCGCGTGCCCAGCAGCTGGTTGCGCAGCGGGCCGCAGCGCAGGCGGTCGACGCCGCTCCAGCCGGCGCCGACGACGCCGCCCAGCGTGGACGTCGCCGCGAGGTCGACGTCCGGCGACAGGTGGTGGCCGCCGGCGCGCGCGCGTTCGGTCAGCGACGCCATGGTCGTGCCGGCGCGCGCGGTGATCGTCCCGTCGTCCGGCTCGTGGTACACGATCCCCGTCATCGCGCGCGTCGAGACCGCGAGGTCGGCGCGGTCCGTCGGGTTCGTCCACGCGACGCGCGTGCCGCCGCCGATCGGCAGCAAGCGCAAGCGGTCGCGCCGCGCGCGGTGGACGAGGTCCACCAGCTCCGCCTCGTCGCGCGGCGCCGTGACGGGCACCTCGCTCCCGTCGCGCACCGCGCCCCGCAGCACGTCGACGACCTCGACGTCCCTCAACGATCGCGTGGTCATCGCGGGCGCTCCCGGTCCGAAGTGCTCTGCGCCGCCGCGGCGTCCGGCGACGCACGACGCGCCGCGGGATCGCTCGATGCCGCGGCGATCGGGCGCGTCCGCGTCTCCATGCACGCGCGGATCGGCAGCGTCTTGCCCGGGTTCATCCGGCGCGCCGGGTCGAAGACGTCGCGCGGGCGCTCCATCGCGTCGAGGTCGGCGGGGGAGAAGTAGAGGTGCATCTGCTTCTGCTTCTCCAGGCCGATGCCGTGCTCGCCGGACAGCGTGCCGCCGGCCTCGATGCAGACCTCCATGATCTTCTCGCCCGCGTCCAGCACGCGCGCGACCTCGTCCGGGTCGCGGCGGTCGTACGACACGTTCGGGTGCAGGTTGCCGTCGCCGGCGTGGAAGACGTTCGCGACCTTCAGGCCGCGCTCGCGGCAGATCTCGGTCGTGCGGCGGACCAGCTCGCGCAGCTTCGTGCGCGGGACGACGACGTCGGTCACGTACAGGTCCGGCGCGACGCGACCCATCGCGCCGTACGCGCCCTTGCGTCCGGCCCACAGCTTCGCGCGCTCCTCGTCGCCGGTCGCGCGGCGCGTCTCGAGCGCGCCGCGGCGCTCCAGCACGCGCGCGATGCCGGCGGAGTTCGCCTCGACCTCCGCGTCGCTGCCCTCGACCTCGATCAGCAGCACGGCCTCGGCGTCGGGGGGATAGCCGGCTGCGAAGACGGACGCCTCGACCGCCTCGATCGTCAGCTTGTCCAGGATCTCGAGCGCGGACGGCTCGAGCTGCTCCGCGATCATCTCGCTGACCGCGTCGCAGGCCGCGTCCAGGTCGTCGAAGACCGCCAGCAGCGTCTCGACGCGCTGCGGCGCCGGCGTCAAGCGGACGGTGATCTCGGTGACGAGCGCGAACATGCCCTCGCTGCCGACGAGCAGGCCGACCAGGTCGTCGCCGAGCGGGTCGACGCGCGGCTCGGAGAGGTCGAGCACCTCGCCGTCGTGCATCACGGCGACGAGCCCCACGACGTGCCGCGTCGTGTTCCCGTGGCGGAAGCAGTGCGGGCCGCCGGCGTTGTTCGCGACGTTGCCGCCCAGCGTGCAAGCGCGCTGGCTGGACGGGTCGGGCGCGTAGAACAACCCGTGCTTCGCGGCGGCGCGGGACAGCTCGACGTTGACCAGGCCCGCCTCGACGCGCGCGATCCGGTCGACGGGATCCAGCTCCAGGACGCGCCGCATGCGCGCCGTGCCGATCACGACGCCGCCTTCGACCGGCGTCGCGCCGCCGGTCAACCCCGTGCCGGCGCCGCGCGGGACGACGGGCACGCCGTGGTCGTGCAGCGCGCGCATGCAGCGCGCCGCCTGCGCCGTGTCGGCGGGCAGCAGCACGAGTTCGGGAACGCGTCGCTCGAACGCGAGGCCGTCGCACTCGTAGGCGACGCGGCGCGTGCGGTCCTCGATCAGCCCCCTGGGACCGAGGATCGCGCGCAGTTCGTGGAGGAGCGCGCGGTCCATGGGTGTCGGTTCAGAAGTCGATGCGCGACAGCCTCCAGCCCGCGAGCAGCAGCATCACGAGGGAGAACACGAGGGTCGTGCCGATCGAGACGAACACGTTGTAGTGCCACGGCGAGTCCATGGTGAACCGCCGCGCGTACCACGCGTCCGGCGACCTCGCGTCCGGGTCGTAGCCGTAGCCGCCCTCCGCCAGGATCCACTCGAGGACGTCGCGCTCGCGCGTCGTCGGCGTGACGTTCGAGTCGATGAAGATGTCGCCTTCGAAGCCGACCTGGTCGTCCTCGTCGACCGGGTCCGGGACGGCGGTGAGCCCCTCGTCCGTCGTCTCGATCGAGAGGACGAAGACGTGGTCGCCCTGCGTGACGAAGGCGCGCGCGCGGCGCGGGTTCGCCGTGCCGTCGGGCTCGCGCCAGTCGACGCGGTCGCTGCGCTTCACGCCGGCGGGCCGCAACACGGCGTCCTCGCCCAGGCGCGCCTCGACCTCCTCGAGCGCTTCGCGGGCGTACTCGCGCGCCGTGACGCGCCGCTCGCGGCCGCTGCCCATCACGCGGGTCTCGCGCTCGGTCCGGACCATCGTCAGCGTGCCGCCGCCCGCGACGTCCCACACCAGGCCGTCGCCGTCGATCGCCGCCGCGCCGCCGCCGCGGAACTCGAGGGCCGGGTGCGGCTCGCGCAGGAAGAAGACGTCCTCGATGCCGTCGTAGATCGTGATCTCGGTCGGCGCGCCCTCCAGCTGGCGGCGCAGCTTGCGCGCGAGCACGTCCGCGTCGCCGGTGCGCGGCAGCACGGAGCGGAAGGCGGTCATCGTCCGGTACATGAACTCGCCGACCGCGGAGCGCTCGTCCGCACCGTCGGCCAGCTCGTCGTCCTGCTCGGTCGACGTCGCGGCCGAGAACTCCATGACCGTCCACACCTGGTTCGTGCAGCCGGTGAACAGGAACAGCAGCATCGTCAGCAGGATCGCCGCCACGCTGTTGCGCATCACCGTCGCGACGAGGACCGAGAACGCCTGCAGGCTGGCGTAGACGTACACGAGCGTCAGCGCGCTCCACAGGAAGCCCCAGTCGTGGTAGCCGGACGAGACCGCCAGCCCCGCCTGGATGCCGAACACCATCAGCAGCGACAGCAGCGCCACGAACAGGACGCCCGCGAAGTAGCGCGACAGCAGCAGCGTGAAGCGCCCGATCGGCTCCGAGAACAGGTTGTCGGCGGCGCCCTTCTCCAGCATCTTCGGCGTGAAGAAGGCGGTCGCGGCGATCGCCAGCAGGATGCCGAAGGTGCCCGCGAGCACCTCGACCAGCAGCGACTGCAGGCCCGAGATCGTGGCCGTGCGCGGGTCGCCCGACGAGAACAGCGCGATCTCGCCGTAGCCGAACTCCCAGACGCCGAACAGGACCGACACCTGGTCCTGCTGGAAGGACACGATGAACGACAGCAGCACCAGCAGCGCCGCGATCCCGAACAGGATGCGGAAGACGACGTTGTCGAAGACCTGGTAGCGCGCGTCGGCGAGCAGGGCGCGGAGGGTGTTCTTGTTCACTTGCGGTCCTCCTCGATCAGGTCGATGAAGACGTCTTCCAGCGTCTTGCGCTCGCGGACGACCTCGCGGATGCGGACCTGGCGCGCGCGGAGCGCGTCGATGGCGGCGTTCGTCTCCTCGTCGTTCATCACGGCGCTGAAGCCGCCCGGGCGCGATTCGTGGTGCGCGCCGTGCGGGCGCGCGGCGGCCAGCGCCTGTTCGTCGGCGCCGTCCAGCTGGAAGCGCACGCGGCTCTCCTCGCCGATCAGCTCGCTGATCGAGCCCTGCTTCAAGATCGCGCCCTGGTGCATGATCACGACGCGGTCGCAGACCAGCTCGACCTCTTGCAGGAGGTGCGAGTTCAGGAAGACGGTCACGCCCTCGTCGCGCAGCTCCTCGATCAGGTTGCGGATCGTGCGGCGGCCGCGCGGGTCGATGCCGTCGGTCGGCTCGTCCAGGAACAGGAGCTCGGGCTCGTGGATCATCGCCTTGGCGAGGCCCAGGCGCTGCTGCATGCCCTTCGAGTAGCCGCGGACCTTGCGGTGCGCGTCCTCCCAGATGCCGAGGCGTTGCAGGAGGCCGGGCGCGCGCGCCTCGACCTCCGACCGCGACTTCCCGGACATCATCCCGAAGAGGATCATGACCTGCCAGCCGGTCAGGTAGTCGGGCATGCGGTGCGCTTCGGGCAGGTAGCCGATGCGCTTGCGCGACGCGGGGTCCTTCGGGGACAGGCCGAACACCTCCGCCCGGCCTTCCCAGGTCGCGAGGAGCCCGAGCAACACCTTGATGAAGGTCGTCTTGCCCGCGCCGTTCGGCCCGAGGAGTCCGAAGACGGAGCCGCGGCCGACCTCGAGGTCGACGCCGGCGAGGGCCTGGTGGGTTTGGCGGCGGATCAGACCTCTGCTGTAGGTCTTGCGCAGGCCGCGGACGCTGAGGATCGCATCGCTCTGGACCATGGTCGGCAGCATAACGCTCGCGGCGGCGCGGCATTCTCGCGCTGCGCGTGCTTTCCTGCTCAGGAGGTCGCCGCGAGTCGCGCCGCGCCGATCCAGCCGGCGCGGTGACCCAGGGTCGCGGGCAGGACGCGCACGTCGGCGGCGTCGCGGCCCCAGCTGCGCTCGATCAAGCCGTCGACGATCCCGTCGCGCAGCACGTCGAGCGCCGCGCCGAAACCGCCGCCGATCAGGAACGCGCGCACGTCCAGCAGCACGAGCGCCAGCGCCAACCCGCGGCCGAGGTCGAGGCCGACGTGTCGGAACAGCGCGCGCTCCGGGCCGTCGGTCGCGCGAGCGCGGTGGGCGAGCTGCTCGAGGTCGCCGTCCAGCCCGGCCTCGCGCGCGCGCCGCGCGGCGGCGGTCGCCGACGCGAAGGCCTCGACACACCCGCGCCCGCCGCAGCCGCAGGGCGGGCCCGCCGGGTCGATGCACAGGTGCCCGATCTCGCCCGCGAGCCCGCCGGGACCGACGTACAGCTCGCCGCCCAGGATCAGGCCGCCGCCGACGCCGGTGCCGAGCGTCACGACGACCACGTCGCGCTCCTCGCGCGCGCCGCCCAGCCAGTGTTCGCCGAGCGCCGCGACGTTCGCGTCGTTCTCGATGTGCACGCCGGCCTCGTCGATGCCGAGCTCGCGCGCGACGGCGGCGCGCAGCGGGAAGCCCTCGAGAGGCGCCAGGTTGGGGCAGTGGGGGACGGCGCCGCGGCGCCGGTCGACGAGCCCCGGCACGCCGAGGCCCACGCGGTCCGTCGCGCCCAGGTCGCGGGCCAGCTCGGCGATGCGCGCGGCGACCGCTTCCGGTCCGCGCTCGAGCTCCGTCGGGTGCGCGCGCTCCGCCAGGATCGAGCCGTCCGCCGCGACCGCGCCGGCCTTGATCGCCGTGCCGCCCAGGTCGATGCCGACGAGCGGGGTCGCGTCGCTCACTCTTCGGCCAGCTCGGCCTTCACCCGGCGCGTGACGCGGCGGTACGCCTTGGCGTACTCCTTGCCGGTCTTGTCCCAGGAGAAGTCCTGCTTCATGCAGCGCAGCGCGAGCTTCCGCCAGTCGTCGGCGGACTTGTAGACCTTGCGCACCTCTTCGATGCCGGCGAGCAGGCCTTCGCCGTTGTAGCGCTGGAAGGTGAACCCGGTGTAGCCGCGCGGCGAGTCCGCGGGGCTGTCGACGGTGTCCTCGAGCCCGCTGTGCTCGTAGATCAGCGGCACGGTGCCGTAGCGCATGCCGATCGCGCAGAGCGCGTTCGACGGCTGGTGGTGCGAGGGCAACAGCAACACGTCCGCGCCGCCGAGCAGCGCGTGCGCCGTCTGCACGTGGTAGCCCTCGATCAAGCGGCAGCGCCCGACGAAGGTGCTCTCGATCGTCTTGACGCGCTCGAGGATCTCCTGCTGGCCCGTGCCGAGCATCACGACCTGGAAGGTGCGCTCGAGCACCGCCGTCATGATCTCCGCCAGGATGTCGAAGCCGCTGTCCGCGTCGAAGCGGCCGATCACCGCCGCGACGGGCGTGCGCGGCCCGTTGTCCAGGTTCAGCGCCCGCTGCAGGTGCGCCTTGTTGCGGCGCTTGCCGTTCAGCTCGCGGTCCTTGACCGAGTAGCTCTGCGACAGGAGCGGGTCGTTCGCCGGATCCCAGGTGTTGTAGTCGATGCCGTTGGTGACGCCGACCAGCTCCTTCTTCCGGCGCTGGAAGGTCTCCTCCAGCCCGTAGCCGCGGTCCTGCTGCTGGATGCGCTGCGCCATGGAAGGGGAGCTCGCGCCGATCACCGTCGCGAACTCCGCTCCCGCCTTCAGGTAGTTGACGCGCCCGGCGTGTTCGACGCCGCGCACGTTCTGGAAGACCCCCGGCGGCAGCCCGATCTTCGGCAGGATCTCGCGCTCGAAGGCGCCCTGCATCGCGAGGTTCGTGATGCCGAAGTAGACGCCGGCCTTGCTGGCGGGGTGGTCGGGTTGCGACTCGAGGTACTCGAGCTCGCGGTAGACGGGGATCAGGCCCGTCGCCCAGTCCATGCAGTGCAGGACGTCGGGCTGGTAGTCGAGCAGCGGCAGCGTCTCGAGCACCGCGCGCGCGAAGACGGCGAAGCGCCGCCAGTTGTCCGCGTAGGGTCCGTTCTCGTCGCCGTAGGGGTGGCGCGAGCGGAACATGCGCGGCTCGTCGATCAGGACGATCGGCAGGCCCTCGTACTCCGCGGAGTGGACCGTGAGCGTCTTCGGCCCGAGGTCGCACGCGACCTGGACCTTGCCCAGCTCCTCGAGCGCGAGCAGACCGGCCGCCTTGACGTCCTTGGTGAACGGGAGGATGACGCGCGCGTCGTGACCGTCCTTGCGCAGGGTACGGGCGAGCGAATCGACGGTCTCCGCCAGGTTGGTGCGGCGCACCAGCGGCTGGAGCTCAGGGGTTACGAACGCGACTCTCAAGGGGTTCCCGAGGCCTCCGGGTGGGATCCGAGCCGCCGCGCCGCGCACCCCGACCGGGTTCACCCCAGATGGGGGGCGTTCCAGGGGCACGAGACGGGCCTGTGGAGGTCCGAGCTTGCGGCGCACCCTAGAGGAAGACCCCGCGAACTCCCTAGGGGGCTCGGCGGGGTCCGGCTGTAAGTGCGTTCCGGAAAAGGGGTTGCGCGATGCCTTTTCAGGGATTTTTCGGGGCCTGGGAGGCGTCGTAGAGCGCCAGGGCCTCGGGCAGGAGCTCCTGGATCTGGGAGATCCGGTCGCCGTCGGTGGGGTGCGTCGACAGGAACTCGTCGATCGCCGTGCCCCCGCCGCCCGAGAGCGAGGCCATGCGCCCCCAGAAGTCGGCGGCCTCGCGCGGGTCGTATCCCGCGCCCGCCATGAACATGAGCCCCACGGCGTCCGCCTCGAGCTCGTCGGAGCGGCTGTAGGGCAGGTTCACGGCCACCTGCAGCACGCCGTGCGCCGCCGCGGCGTGCATCTCGTCGCCGCCCGCGGCCGCGACGCCGGCCTCGACCAGCATCTGCTCGATCGTCGCGCGGGTCATGCGCTCGGTGCCGTGCCGCTCGGTCGCGTGCGCGATCTCGTGCCCCATGACGACGGCGAGGCCCGTGTCGCCCTGCGCGACGGGAAGGATGCCGGTGTAGACGGCCATCTTGCCGCCGGGCAGGCAGAAGGCGTTCACCACCTCCGGGTTGTCGATCACGCGGACCTCCCACTCGAAGTCGTGGGTGAAGGAGGGGCCCAGGCGCTTGGCGGACTCGACGAGGCGCGC
The DNA here is from genome assembly GCA_030426745.1 of bacterium. Lineage (GTDB taxonomy): Bacteria > Planctomycetota > UBA1135 > UBA1135 > JACKHV01. Next base: position 2,001 of record JAUHYB010000014.1, on the reverse strand, counting down.
GGTGACGCGCTCGACCATCTCGACCTCCGGGCCGCTCTCCAGGATCGTCTCCTGCGCGAGGATCTCCTCGTAGGCCTGCAGGCCGAGCTGCATGTCGTCCTCGGTCGAGTAGAGCTGCAGCGCGTTGCAGCCGACGACGCCGACGAGCGCGGTCGCGGCCAGCGCGCGCCGGATCCGGCGCCCGACGGGCGGGCGACTCGCATAGGATGTGCGGCGTTCCCGGCGCGCGCGCGGCGCGGCGCCTGCTTCCTCGACGACGGACGGCGAGATTCGGCTCATGGTTCCCTCTGCGCGGTGCGGCGGACTTCGACGGTCCGCCTCGGTGATCGGTCCCCATAGTATGACGTCCACGCGGCCGCTTGTGGACCGCCGGAACGGAGGGGCGCGGTGAAGCACCGTCCCACCCTGCTCGTCGTGCTCGACGGCTGGGGGCACCGCGAAGCGCGGGAGTCGAACGCGATCCTCGAGGGCGCGTCCGGCTTCCAGGACCTCTTGGGGCGCTACCCGCACACGCTGCTGTCCGCGTCGGGTCGCGAGGTCGGGCTGCCGCTGGGCCTGATGGGCAACAGCGAGGTCGGCCACCTGAACCTGGGCGCGGGCCGCGTCGTGTACCAGGACGTGACGCGCATCGACAAGGCGATCGACACGGGCGAGTTCGCCGAGAACCCGACGATCGTGGCGGCCTTCGACGAGGCGCGGCGCAGCGGCGCGCGGCTGCACCTGGCCGGGCTCGTGTCGGACGGCGGCGTGCACTCGAGCGACGGTCACCTGCGCGCGCTGCTGAAGCTGGCGGCGGACCGCGAGCTGGCGCCGGAGCAGGTGCTCGTGCACGCGATCCTGGACGGCCGCGACACGCCGCCGCGCTCGGGTGACGGCTTCGTCGAGGCGCTGGAGCGCGACATCGCGTCGGCCGGCGTCGGGCGGATCGCGACGGTGGTCGGGCGCTACTGGGCGATGGACCGCGACCAGCGCTGGGAGCGCACGCAGCGCGCCTACGAGCTGTACGCCCACGGCGCCGGCGCGCGCGTCGGGCGCGCGATCGAGGCCGTGCGCGCGTCGTACGAGGCGGGCACCGGCGACGAGTTCGTCGAGCCCTACGTCGTCGGCGACCCCGAGGCGGCGACGATGCGCGACGGCGACGTGCTGTTCCTGTTCAACTTCCGCGCGGACCGCATGCGGCAGATCGCGACGGCGCTGGGCTTCGCGGACTTCGACGGCTTCGACCGCGGCCGCGCGCCGAAGCTGTCGATCTCGACCATGACGCAGTACCGCGCGGACTTCCCGTTCCCGGTCGCGTTCCCCAAGCAGGAGCTGCGCGGGGTGTTCAGCGAGGTCGTCGCGGCGCACGGCCTGACGCAGAAGCGCATCGCGGAGACCGAGAAGTACGCGCACGTCACCTACTTCTTCTCCGGCGGCAACGAGGATCCGCTGCCCGGCGAGGAGCGCATCCTGGTGCAGAGCCCGAAGGTCGCGACCTACGACCTGAAGCCGTCGATGAGCGCGCCGGAGGTGACGGACAAGATCCTGGCGGCGCTCGAGAAGGACGAGACGGACGTCTACGTCATCAACTTCGCGAACGCCGACATGGTGGGGCACACGGGCATCTACGAGGCCGCGCTGGAGGCCGTGCGCACGGTGGACGAGTGCCTGCGCCGCATCGTGCCCGAGGTGACGCGCCGCGGCGGCCTCGTCGCGATCACGGCGGACCACGGCAACTCCGAGCAGCTGTGGGACCCGGTGAACGACCAGCCGCACACCGCGCACACGACGAACCCGGTGCCGATCGTGCTGTGCGCCGACGACCTGGTGGGCGCGGACCTGCGGCCGATCGGGACGCTGGCGGACGTCGCGCCGACCTTGCTGGAGCTGATGGACGTGCCGGCGCCCGAGGCGATGGACGGCGTCAGCCTGCTCGCGTCGCGCTGAGCACCGCAAGGCGAAGGTACCGTGCCGGGTGCAGAATCGTCGGGTTAGCGCGCAGCGGCGGCCTTCCGGCCGCCG
>JAUHYB010000270.1 GCA_030426745.1 bacterium | reverse complement strand
GGCATCTCCAGCACGCGGATGTACTGCATCTCCGGCGTGCGGCTCTGGTTGTTCTCCTCGACGCAGGCGTAGACGCACTTGCGGCAGCCGACGCAGCGCGAGAGGTTCAGCGCGTAGACGAACTCCACGCCCTCCTTCGGCCGCACGTCCTTCGCCACCGCGTCGACGTCGTGGCGGCGCTTCACCTGCGCCTCGATGCGGCGCAACGCGGCCTCCATGTCGGCGCCGGACATCTGCTTGTAGTGCTTCTGGATGAAGTCGTCGACGCCGCCGTAGTCCTCGGGGTCGAGGTCCTTCAGGGGCTCCAGCGCCGCCACCGCGGCGGCCATGCCGCCCACGACGCTGACGCTGGACCGCAGGAAGCTGCGGCGCGTCGTGCTGCCGCTCGCGCTCGTCGTGACGTCGGTCATTCGTGCTCTCCGTGGTGGTCGTCGCGACCCAGCGCGCGCTTCCACTTCGTCAGCGGGTTCTCCGCGCCGTGGTGTTCGTGGGCGCCGTCGGGGTTCTGGTGCCCCTGGCGCAGCGTGTTCGGGGCCGGCATCGGCACGATCGGGTCGAAGGCCGGCGCGTGCGGGTCGTGGCACTCGGTGCAGCGCAGGCGTCGCTGACGGCCGGAATCCGCGTCCCACGAGCCGTTCGTCCGCCCGTGCATCCCCGACTGCCAGTCCCGGTAGGTCGTGCCGTGGCACTGCGCGCACAGATCCTGCGCGCGGTCGAACGGGATCTCGTCGCCGTTCGGCCCCACCAGGCGGTTGTGGTCGCCGCGACCGTGGCAGTTCGTGCAGCGGTCGTTCATGCCGTGCCGCAGCACGACGTGCTGGTGCTGGCGCAGCGGCGCGCCGTGTTCGCGCGTGGTCGAGTCGAACAAGCCGTGGCACGCGCTGCAGTTCTGCTGCACGCCGCCGATCTCGATCGTCGGCGGGTCGCTGAGCATGGCGCGGGGGGGCGCGGTCGACAGGCGGCTCGCGTCGAAGCGGCTGGTCACCAGCTCCGGCCGCGGATCCCCCATCGGATCGAACCAGAACCACGCCGCCAGCAGCAGCAGGATCGCCGCGACCGGGTACGGGAAGCCCAGGTACACCGCGCCGCGCGCGGCAGCGCCGTCGGAAGGTGGGGACTCGTGGCGTGGAGGTGCCGTCATGGTGGGATGCGCTCGCGGCGAAGCCTGAGGGGATCGCGAGCTCCTCGGGGTGTCTCTCTCCGCGCGCTCGTGCGCGCGCGGCATAGGTGGTATCCGTTGTCGGCGGCGCGCGCAAAGGAAAGTGTGAACGCAACGCGGTCCTCTCGGCCTCTTCTCACAGGTCGACGCGCGCGTACGCCCCCGGCTCCGACGGCGCTCCGCACCAGTGCGTAGAGACGGCGCGCACCTCGCGCGTCGCTCGGGCGCGTGACTCGCGGGCCCGAGCGCGCCGTTCACCCCGACCGGGGAACGCGCCGTCCGAGATCGTGGAAGCGGCGGGATCGGCGCGCGACTCCGCGCCCCGCGCCCGAGCCCGCGTCGGATGCGCTCCCGTCGGCGGCGACCCCGCCGCCGGAGCACTCGAGAGGAGAACCCCATGAGTCGAACCCTGGCCCACCTGCTGTGCCGTTCGCTCGAGATCCTCGCCGCCGTCGGCGTGATCGAAGGCGTCCGCGCCTTCGACGGTCTCTGGAGCGGTTGATCCGGTCCGCGCCCTCGCGCACGAGGGCGCCCGACCCCCGAGAACGCACGCGATGCGGGAGCGAACTCCCGGGTCGCGTGCGCGGTTGCAGGCGGGATCCTCCCCCCGGCCATGGACGCCGCGCGGCGCGCGCGTATCGTTCGCCGTCCGATGTCGGCCTCCCCCACCCGCCGCGAGCTCGCGGTCCTGACGCGGCTCGCGACGCCGATCGTCATCACGCAGCTCGCGTCCATGGCGATGGGCGCGGTCGACGTGCTGATGCTGGGCTGGTACTCCCGCGAGGCGCTCGCCGCCGCCTCGCTCGGGCGCATCTGGGTCATGGGGACGCAGCTCGTCGCCCAGGGCGTGCTGTTCGGCCTCGATCCGATCGTCGCGCAGGCCCACGGCGCGCGGGACGCCCGGGCGATCGGCCTGACGCTGCAGCGCGGCCTGCTGCTGGCCGCCTTGATCAGCGTGCCCCTGCTCCTGTCGTGGCTCTTGACCGCCGAGGTGCTGATCGCCGCCGGCATCGAACCGCGGCTGGCCCACGACGGCGAGGTCTACGCCCTGGGCCGCCTGCCCGGCGCGCTGTTCTTCCTGTGGTTCATGGCGCTGCGATCGTGGCTGCAGGGGCGGCGCGTCCTGCGGCCGGCGCTCTACGTGGTGCTCGCCGCCAACGTCATGAACTGGTTCGCGAACCTGGTGCTGATCAACGGCGCGGGACCGATCCCCGAGCTCGGCGTGCTGGGCGCGGGCCTCGCCACCAGCGTCACGCAGATCGCGCAGCTCGCGGGGCTCCTGTGGCTCGTCTCGCGCTTCCGCCTGGCGCGCGGCGGCTGGCAGGGCTGGAGCCGCGAGGTGTGGAAGCGCGTCGAGTTCACGCGCGTGCTGCGCATCGGCCTGCCGACCGGCCTGCAGCTGGGCCTGGAGGTCTGGGCCTTCCAGATCGCGCACCTGATGTCCGGCCGGCTGGGCGAGCGCGAGGCCGCCGCGCACGCGATCGTGATGACGATCTCCAGCATCGCGTTCATGGTCCCGCTGGGCCTCGGCATCGGCGCGCAGACGCGGGTCGGCAACTCGATCGGCGAGGGCCGCCACGAGCGCGCGTCACTGGCGGCGCGGGTCGCGCTGCGCGTGGGCAGCGGCGTGATGCTGCTGTTCGCCGCGGCGATGATCCTGGGCGACCGCGAGCTGCCCGCGCTGTTCACCGACGACCCGGGGGTGGTGGCGTTCGCGGCGATCGCGCTGCCGATCGCGGGGCTGTTCCAGCTGTTCGACGGCGTGCAGGTGATCGCGTCGTGCATCCTCCGCGGCGCGGGGCGGACGATGCTGCCGGCGGGGTTGAACCTGGTCGCGTACTACGGCGTGGGGCTGCCGCTCAGCGCGTACCTCGGCTTCCACGGCGGCTGGGGGTTCGCGGGGATCTGGGTCGGGCTCGCGGCCGGCTTGGCGGTGGCGGCGTTCTCGCTCGTGATCTACCTGGCGCGGGTCTTCGACGGCGGCGACGGGGAGTCGTTGCGCGTGTGACCGCCGGCACCGTACCTTCGGTCACTCACCGTCGCCCGGTTGCACGTGCTGCTGCAGCTCCGCGTTCTCCGGGAACATCTGCGCGCCGTTCGCCCACGCTTGCTGCGCCTCCTCGAGGCGGCCCTGCTGCTGGTAGAGGTTGCCGAGCATCAGGTACGACTGCGCGTGCTTCTCGTCGCGCGGCAGGTTCGCCTGGCGCTCGACCAGGATCTCGAGCTGCGTGATCGCCTGCGCGGGCTTGCCGGTGAACGCGGGCCAGAAGGAGTAGGACAGCGCCTTCGTGAAGCGCGCGTCCCAGTGGTTCGGATCGATCTCGAGCGCGCGGTCGAACGCCTTGTCCGCCTGCATGCCGAGCTGCCCCTTCATCGGCCCGTCCGTCACCTCCTGGATCTTGGCCAGGTACGCGTAGCCGACCTCGGCCTGCGCGTTCGCGTCGTTCGGGTTCTGCTCCGCCTGCTGCTCGAAGAAGGCGACCAGCTCGTCGGTCAACCCGGCCTTGCGGGCCTTCTCCCAGATGCTGCTCCACTCGATGTCGCTCAGGTCGTCGGCGTTCAGCATCGCGACCAGGTCCTCGACGGAGAGGTTCGCGAGCTCCTCGTCGAGCTCGGCGGCGCGCGCGACCGGGGCGGCGCCGGGCTCCAGCAGGCCGCGCTCGGCGAGCACCGCCAGCACCTGCGCCTCGACGTCGACGACCTCCGAGCGCGTCCCGCCGGCGCCCGCGGCCAGCTTCGCGGCGCGCAGGCCCTCGACCTCCGCGCGCAACGCCTCGACCTCGGCCTCCAGCGCCGACACGGTCGCGTCGCTCGGTCCGCCCTTGTCGAGCACCGGGGTCGCGGCGTTCGACTCGGAGGACGACAGGTTCATCAGCAGGCTGGTGCCGGCCGCGGCGAGGACGGCCAGGACGAGGATCAGGGCGGGGCGCATGGGGATCGGCTCTCGGTTCGGATCGTGGTTCGGAGCGGGCGGCGCGCGCGGCGGCCGCCCGGGTCGTCGGGCAGTCTGGCCCTTCGCCCGGTCCGGTCGCGCATTCTGCGCCAATTCGTCGGGCCGTTCCGGAAGTTCTCGCGCCGCGGGCCCGTCGACCCCCGCCCGGCGCCCCTCGCGCGCCCCGATTGCCTGCCCCGACGGCCCCCGATATCCTGCTCCCCCGCGATCGCCATGCCCACCCTCCCCACCGCCCGAGGCCGCCGCCTCGCCCTGTTCCTGATCGCGATCCTCGCGCTCTCGTTCGCGCCCGCCCGCGCCGAGGACGAGGTCGCCGCGCGCGCCGGCGACACGGTGGTGACCTTCGCCGAGCTCGACGACCTGATCTTCGTCCGCCACGCGAACTCGCCGGAGGGGCACGAGGCGCTGAAGCACCTCCTGAAGACGCGCCTGCTGGACGAGCTCGCTCGCGAGAGCGGCCTGGTCGTCACCGAGGCGGACGTCGACGCGCTGTGGCAGGAGGCCGCCGACGGCCTGGCCGCCGCGGGTCAGGGCAGCATCGAGCGCATGCTGCGCGAGCAGAACATGAGCGTCGCGGAGTTCCGCGAGTTCCTGCGCCTGGGCGTCGTGCAGCGCACGCTCGCCGCGCGCGC
>JAUHYB010000269.1 GCA_030426745.1 bacterium | reverse complement strand
TGTACGCGACGGTCGAGACCGCGCGGCTCGCGGCGCGCCGTCGGCGCAAGGGCAACGCGCGCGCCACGCGTGAGCTCGAAGACGTGCTGGCGCCGCTCGAACCCGACCGCGCGCTCGAGGTCGTCCGCGCGTTCAGCGCGTACTTCGGCGTCGTGAACACGGCCGAGCAGGTGCACCGCTTGCGGCGGCGCATGGACTACCTGCGCGAGGGCGTGCTGCAACCCGGTTCGCTGCGCGCGGCCGCGCAGGAACTCGCGCGGCGCGGGACGACGGCCGACGAGGTCGAGTCCGCGCTGGCGACGCTGACCGTCGAACCGGTCTTCACCGCGCACCCGACGGAGACGGTGCGGCGCACGCTGCTGAAGAAGGACCAGCGCCTGGCGCACGCGCTGGTCGAGCGCTTCCACGCGGACGACCTGGATCCGGTCACGCTGGGCACGATCGACGGGCGCATCGCGCTGGAGATGGCCGCCGCCTGGCAGACCGACGAGCAGTTCACCGGCGCGCCCACCGTCGCGGACGAGGTCGAGCACGTGCTGTTCTTCCTGTCCGACGTGCTGTACCGCGTCGTGCCGGCGGTGCACGAGGAGCTCGAACGCGCGCTGCAACTCGCGTACGGCCGCCCCTTCCGCGTCGAGCGCCCGGTCGTGCGCTTCGCGTCGTGGGTCGGCGGGGACATGGACGGCAACCCGAACGTCGGGGCGGACACCATCCGCGCGACGCTCGCGCGGCACGAGGAGCTGGCGCTGCGCCGCTACCGCGAGGAGCTGAAGGGCCTGCACGAGCACCTCTCACAGTCCACGACGCGCGTCGCGGTCGACGACGCCGTGACGGCGCTGGTCGCCGACTACTCCGCGCTCGCGCCCGAGGTCGCCGCGCGCCTGCCGCGCCAGTACGCGGACATGCCGTACCGCACGCTCTTGTGGCTGATGAGCGCGCGGCTCGAGCGCGATACCGAGCGCGATGACGGGCGCGCGTACGCGTCGCCCGACGAGTTCCGCGCGGACCTCGCCGCGATCGAGCGCAGCCTGGCCGCGCACGGCGGCGCGCGCGCGGGGCTGGCGCTCGTGCGGCGCGCGCTGTGGCGCGTCGACACCTTCGGCTTCCACCTGGCGACGCTGGACGTGCGCCAGGACGCGGAGGTGCACCGGCGCGTGGCGGGCGCGTTGCTGGGCGACGCGTCGTTCGTCGAACGCCCGCGCGAGGAGCGCGCCGCGTCGCTGCGCGCGGCGCTGTCCGCCGGCGTCGCGGAAGCCACCCCGGCGGACGACGACGAGGTCCGCCGCACGCTCGACGTGTTTCGCGCGATCGCGGACTGTCGTGCGCGGTACGGCGCGCGCGCGCTCGGCACGGTGCTGATCTCGATGGCGCAGGGGCCGGACGACGCGCTGGCCGTCCTGTACCTGGCGCGCGCCGCGGGGTGCGTCGACGACGCGGGCGACGTGCCGCTCGACGTCGCGCCGCTGTTCGAGACCGTCGACGACCTGGAGCGCGGGCCCGACGCGCTGCGAGACCTGGCGCGCGACGACGTCTACGCGCGGCACCTCGCGGCGCGCGGCGGGCGGCAGACCGTCATGCTCGGCTACTCCGACAGCAACAAGGACGGCGGCATCGCGTCGTCGCGCGTCGCGATCGACCGCGCGCAGCGGCGGCTGGTCGCGGCCGCGCGCGAGGCGGGCATCGCGCTCACGCTGTTCCACGGCCGCGGCGGCTCGATCAGCCGCGGCGGGTCGAAGCCGCGCGCCGGCATCCTGGCCGCGCCGCCCGGCGCGCTGGCGGGCCACGCGCGCGCGACCGAGCAGGGCGAGATCGTCGGCGGCAAGTTCGGCCTGCGCGGGATCGCGACGCGGACGCTGGAGGTCACGCTGGGCGCGCTGCTGGAGCGCACCGCCGGCGGCGACCCCGCGCGCGACGCGACGGACGACGAGCGCGCCATCGCCGACGCGCTGGGCGAGGCCAGCCGCGCGCGCTACCGCGCGCTGGTGCACGACGACGCGGGCTTCCCCGAGCTGTTCCGCGGCATGACGCCGATCGACGTGATCGAGCGGCTGCGCATCGGGTCGCGCCCGGCGCGCCGGCGGCAGATGCGCGGCGTGCAGGACCTGCGCGCGATCCCGTGGGTGTTCGCGTGGACGCAGTGCCGCGCGGTGCTGCCCGGCTGGTTCGGCTTCGGCGCGGGCCTGGACGCGGCGATCGACGCGCACGGCCTCGGCGCGGTGCGCCGCGCGGCGCGCGAGTGGCCGTTCCTGGCCACGCTGGTCGCCGACGTCGAGATGGTGCTGGCGAAGAGCGACTTGTCGATCGCGTCGCGCTACGCGGAGCTGGCCGGCGAGGTCGGCGCGCGCCTGTTCCCGGTGATCGAGGACGAACACGCGCGCGCGGTCGACGCGGTGCTGCGCGTGCGCGAGGCGACCGAGTTGCTCGAGCACGACCCGACGCTGCGGCGATCGATCCGGCTGCGCAACCCGTACGTCGACCCGCTGAGCTTCGTGCAGGTCGACGCGCTGCGGCGCTGGCGCGACGGCGGGCGCGAGGACGAGGCGCTCGAGCGCTTGCTGATCCAGACCGTGCGCGGCATCGCCCGCGGCCTGCGGAACACGGGTTGAGGCGCGCGCGGCGCGTCGGCGCGGGACGTGCGCCCCGCCGGCCGCCGACGCACCGCGCGGCGCGCCCCTGCGCGAGGTCAGTCCGCGCGCTTGCGGTACGTCAGCTGCACGACGCCCTGCTTGCAGGTCTCGTTGCGCACGAGGTCCAGCCCGACGAGCGCGCGCAGCGGCGCGGCCAGCGGCACGCCCTGCCCCATCACGCTCGGGACGACCGTGACGATCCACTCGTCGATCAAGCCGGCCTGCGCGAACGCGCCGGCCAACCGGCCGCCGCCGACGAGCCAGGTGTCGGTCGCGCCGGTCTCGCGGATCGCGCGCAGCACCTCCGCCGGCGACGCGTCGGTGACGTGCGCGTCCAGGGGCGGCGTCGCCACCGGGTGCGACGTCATCAGCCACGTCGGCTTGCCCGCGTAGGGCCAGGTGCCGGTCGCCTCGACGAACTCGTAGGTGCCGCGCCCCATGATCAGCGAGTCGATGCCCGCCTCGAACCCGGCGTAGCCGAAGTCGTCGCCGTCCTCGCCCAGGCCGTCCAGGAAGCGCACGCCGCCGTCGGGTTCGGCGATGAAGCCGTCCAGCGTCTGCGCGACGTAGTAGACGAGGCGTGCCACCGCGCGCCGCCGCCTCAGTTCACCGACGCGACGGTGTGCTCGGCCAGCAGCATCAGCCCGGCCAGCACGCCGCAGCCAACGAAGAAGTACAGCAGCCGGCGCGGGAGGGCGCGCAGCGCGGGACCGTCCTCGGCCTCGTTGAAGAAGGCCGACAGCATCACGATCGCCGCGGCGACGACGGTGAACAGCAGCAGGTGGACGCCGATGTCCTTCACGCGGAGACCTCCTGTTCGCCCGGCTGCAGGCGCAGCGACTCGAGGTCGGCCTTCGCGGCGGGCTTGTCGTCCGTCACGGCGGCCGGCGCGACGACGCCCGCGCGCCGCTCGGCGACGGCGTACACGTCCAGCATCGCCATGATGTTCAGCAGGCCGCCGATCGCGGCGATGACCAGGCCGCCCTCGGCGTACGGGATGTCGCCGGTGATCGGCGGGTGACCGGACACGAACTCGAGCAGCATCGCGGGCAGGCCGCCCAGGAACTGGCCGCCCCAGTAGTAGAAGTGGCGCTCGCGCGACAGGTTCGCGCCCTCCGCCAGGCCCGACCCCAGCACGAGCAGGCCGACGATCGCGAGGAACACGAGCAGCGCGCGCAGCTTGCGCCCCTGCACCAGGTGGCCCAGGCCCGGCACGAACCAGGCGAGCGCCGCCACGACGCCCGGCGACTGGATCGAGTAGCCGCCCGCGCGCGCGCGGCGCGCGTCGTGGTGCGCCTGCGCGGTCAGGCACAGGTTCAGGATGCCCGCCGCCGCGGTCAGCGTGGTGCCCAGGAAGACCAGGTCGGGGAACGGCCGCGGGTAGCCGGGGCCGAAGCCGTAGGCCTTCATCTGGTAGACGAGGCCGCCGAGGAAGCCGAGCTCCGGCGCGAGCGCCGGCGCCAGCGGGCCGCGCAGCTCGGCGTGCAGGAACTCGAAGCCCATGCCGCCGGACAGCTTCAGCCCCAGGAGGTAGAGCCCGGTGACGACGACGAAGCCCGCCAGGGCGACCGTCTGCCGGCCCAGGTAGAGGTGGCCGGCGCCCGGCACGATCCAGCCGAGCAGGGTCGCGACGGTCGCGTCGCCGCTGGTCTCGGACGGTCGGGGGGACGGGCTGGAAGCGCTCATGGGGGCAGGGGTTCTACCAGGGGCGCGCGGTCGTCGCCAGGGCGAGGGGCCGCGCGGGGGGTCCGGGGTGCGCGCGCGGCCCGTCCGCCGCCGCGGCGCTTCCCGCCCGAGCGGGGCTGTGCGCGGCGCGCCGACGCCGTAGGCTGCGCGGCATGAGCGACGAGCCGCACGAGCACCGCCTGCGGGTGCGCTACGCCGAGACCGACCAGATGGGCGTCGCCCACCACGCCGGCTACCTCGTCTACCTCGAGGAGGGGCGGACGCGGATGATGGAGGCGCGCGGATGCTCCTACGCCGCGTGCGAGGCGGAGGGCGTCGGGCTGCCCGTGCGGCGGCTGGAGGTGCGCTACCGCGCCTCGGCCTTCTACGACGACGAGATCCGCGTCCTCACCCGCGTGCGCGGGATGCGCGCGGCCTCGGTGACCTTCGACTACGAG
>JAUHYB010000268.1 GCA_030426745.1 bacterium | reverse complement strand
CGCGAGGTGCGCGGCGAGGGCCTGATGATCGCGATGGAGTTGCGCGCGCGCGTCGCGCCAGTGCTCGACGCGCTGGCGCGTCGCGGCGTGCTGGCGCTCTCCGCCGGCCCGCGCGTGCTGCGCTTCCTGCCGCCGCTGGTCGTCGAGCGTGACCAGCTGGACCGCGCGACCGCGGCCGTCGCGGCGTCGCTCGACGAGTGCTTCGGGGGTGCGCGATGAACGCCGTGCCGATGCTGGTCGAGATGGTGGAGACGCTCAGCTTCTCGCGTTGCGAGGGCGTGCTGGCGCAGCTCCTGGTCAAGCGCATGACCGAGCTGGGCTTCACCGCGACCACCGACGAGGTCGGGAACGCGGTGGGGCGCCTGGGCGCGGATCCCGCGGACGCCGAGCGCACGATCGTGCTGCTGGGCCACATGGACACGGTCCCCGGCCGCGTCCCGGTGCGCGTCGAGGACGGCAAGCTGTACGGCCGCGGCAGCGTCGACGCGAAGGGTTCGCTGGCGACCTTCGTGCAAGCGGCGGCGCGCGTCGAGCCCGCGCCGGGCACGGCGATCGTGGTGGTGGGCGCCGTCGAGGAAGAGGTGACGACCTCGCGCGGCGCGCACCACGTCGCGACGCGCTACGCGCCGGACGCCTGCGTCATCGGCGAGCCCTCCGGCTGGGACGCGGTGACGATCGGCTACAAGGGCTGCCTGTGGATCGACGTGCGCGGCAAGCGCGACGGCGCGCACGGCGCGGGACCCGGCCGCGCGATCGCGGAGGAGGTCGTCGAGCTGTGGAACCGCGTCGCGCGCGACGCGGCCGACTTCGGACCCGGCGGCGACGGCCTGTTCGACGGCGTCGACGTGCGGCTCGACGAGTTCCGCACCGAGTCGGACGGGCTGGTCGACGCGGCGCGCGCGCGCTTCGGCATGCGCCTGCCGCCCGGCTTCGACTTCCGCGCGTTCCGCGCGTGGTGCGGGCACAACGCGGACGAGCTGGGGCTGACGCTGGAGTTCCGCGGCGAGCTGCCCGCGCACGTGGGCGCGCGCGGCGACGGCCTGGGCCGCGCGTTCGGTCGCGCGCTGGCGAAGCGCGGCGTGCGCCCGCGGTTCCTGAAGAAGACCGGGACCTCCGACATGAACGTCGTCGGTCCCGCGTGGCGTTGTCCGATCGTCGCGTACGGCCCGGGCGACAGCGCGCTGGACCACACGCCGAACGAGCACATCGAGCTGGCGGAGTACGAGCGGGCGATCGACGTCCTGGCGGACGCGCTGATCGTCGGCGGATGGGCGCGCGAGCGCGGCGCGGCGGACGCCTGAGTGCGCGCGGCGCTACTGCCGCGGGAACGTGACGACCGGCACCTTCGAGCGGCGCAGGATCGCCTCGGCGACGCTGCCCAGCGCGAGGTGCCGGAAGCCCGTCCGTCCGTGCGTCGACAGCGCGATCCAGTCGACGCCGTTCTCGCTCGCCCACTTCACGACCGTGTCGGGCACCGCGTCGCCGCGCGCGACGACGGTGTTCACCTCGACGCCCTTCAGGGTGGCGGCCTGCTCCTCCAGCGTGAGCTCCGCGTGCTTCGCCTCCTTGTCGACGTCGGGCGACGAGACCGGCGGGGCGAAGGGAGCGCCGTGCGGCGCGATGCGCACGTCCTCGACGACCGTCATCAGCGTGATCCGCGCGCCGACGGAGCGCGCGAGGTCGGCGATCGGCGTGACCGGGCGCAGGGACTCGGGGGAGAGGTCGGAGAGGATCAGGATGTGCTGCAGGTTCATGTCGTCCTCACGCGGAGCGGGCGTCGGCACAGCATAGGGCCCGCGCGGGGGGCGTTCCAAGCCGGTGCGCGAACCTCGCGGGGCGCGGATACGCACAAGTTCCTACGGGTGCTCGGGGCGGGGCCGCCTAGAGTGGAGGGCGCGTCCGCTCGTCCAGCCTTCACCTCGAGCCGAAATGACCGAATCTCCCTGCCTGAACCGCATCCTGATCGCCGTCGACGAAGACGGTCGCTCCGACGACGCCGTGCGCGCCGGGCTGGGGCTCGCGCGCGCCCTCGGCTCGACGGTCGAGCTGTTGCACGCCGTGCCCGTCCCGCCGCCGCTGTGGCCGGACGTGAACCCGGTGCAGCTGGCGACGATGAACTCGGAGGCGCTGACGGAGGCGTGGAACCACCTGTCCGAGCGCTTCCACGAGCACTTCCAGGAGTTCGGCTTCGGCGGGCGGCCGGTGGAGGACCTCCTGCGCGTCATGCCCGGGCACGCCGCCCAGGTGGTGATCGACCGCGCGAACGAGCTGGACGCGGCGCTCGTCGTGCTGGGCCCGCACAAGAAGCGTCGGCTGCTGGACTTCGGCAGCACCGCGCGCGCCGTGCTCGCGCAGGTCCCCGGCAACGTCTGGGTGCAGCCTTGCGAGGCGCGCCCGATCCGCTCGATCCTGGTGCCCGTCGACCTGTCGGAGCACAGCCTGCAGGCGCTGCAGCGCGCGACCAAGCTGGCGCGCGGCCTCGGCGCGAGCGTGCGCACGCTGTTCGTGTTCACGCCGCCGGAGCTCGGTTACAGCTACGGCCTGACGTATCCGGTCGCCGGACCGACCTACGTGCTGGAAGAAGCGCGCGACGCCGCGAAGAAGCAGTACGAGGAGACGATGGCGAAGCAGGAGTGGGGCGACGTGGAGCACGCGCACGACTTCCGCGAGGGCGACCCGGTCGAGCAGATCCTCGAGGCGCAGGAAGGCGCGGACCTGATCGCGATGGGCACGCACGGCCGCACGGGCCTGGCGCGCGTCGTGCTCGGCAACGTCGCCTACGGCGTGCTGCGGTCGGCCGACGTGCCGGTGCTCGCGATGCGCCACCCCGAGCGCGAGTGGCTGACCTGATCCGCGGGAGCGCACGGCCGTGAGCATCGGAGTCGAGCGGGACAAGGTCCTGGGCGGACTCGCGCGCAAGCGCGGCAAGCCGCACCGCTACACGATCTATCGCTGGATCGTGGGCGTCGTGTTCACCCTGGCGATCGCCTCGCTGTCGATCTTCGACGTGATGCGCTTCGACCTGTGGGGCGGGCACCACATGTACATGGGGGAGGAGCTGGACTTCGTGTCCGCCGCGAAGAAGTTCGCGTTCCCCTTCCTGGCGATCAACGTCGCGATCGTGATCGCCAGCCGCTTCATCGGACGCTACCTGTGCGGCTTCGTCTGCCCGTACGGCGCGATGGCGCGCTTCACGGAGTGGTTCCGCTTCCACGGCAAGTCGCGCGCGCAGCGCTTCTGGGGACACATGGCGGTCCTGGCCGTCTGCTTCGTCCTGTGCGCGATCACGTTCAGCTTCTGGGTGGACTGGCGCGTCTTCCTGGAAGGCTCGACGCGCGCGAAGGCGCTCTCCGGCGGCGCGCTGGCGGTGATGACGCTGGGCTTCTACGGCCTGCTGCGCGCGCTGGGGCAGCGGTTCTGCCGCGAGTACTGCCCGTCCGGCGTCTACTTCGCCGTCCTGGGGCACACCTCCTACAACGGCGTCGAGTTCGCGCACCCCGAGAACTGCACGGAGTGCAAGGCGTGCGAGAAGGTCTGCCCCAGCGACCTGAAGCCGAAGGAGATGGCGGGCGGCGAGTACCGCGCCGGCATGGGCTTCTACGGCGACGCGATGAGCAACTTCGCGCTCTGCATCCGCTGCGGCGACTGCGTGTCGGCGTGCGAGGGGATGACGGCGCGCTTCTCGGAAGAGACGCCGCTGCGCATGGGGTGGCTGCGCGACGCGGAGAGCCGCGTGTACGAGCCCGGCGCGCGCACCGACTTCCAGGGCCTGCGCGACCCGAAGCTGCTGCGTGAGCAGCGCGCGGCGGAGCAGGGCGGAGAGCGGTCGACCGAGCGCGCGCCGGCCGAGGAGCCCGTCGAGTGACGGAAGCCTGGCTGCCGTTCCTGCTGCTCGGCCTGGGAGGGTCGGTGCACTGCGCGGGGATGTGCGGCGGCTTCGCGGCGCTCGTGTCCGAGGGCGCGCGGCGCGACGCGACGAGCGCGTGGCGCGCGCAGCTCGCGTACGTCCTCGGCAAGGCGTTCACCTACGTCGTGCTCGGCGTCGCGCTCGCGGTCGCGACCGACGCGGCGCTGCGCGGCGGCGCGCAGCTGGTCGAGGCGACCGACGCGCACCGCGACCACGTGCTCGAGCGCTGGCGCGGCGTCGCGGCGTGGGTCGCCGGCGGCGTGATGGTCGCGCTGGGGCTCGCGGCGCTCGGCCTGCGACCGCCGCGCCGGGTGGCGGACAGCCGACTCGTGCGCGGCGTCACGTCGCGCGTACGCGGCCTGTTCCGCTCCGTCGCGGCGCTGCCGGGCGCGGCGGGCGCGTTCGGCGTCGGCCTCGTGACCGGCCTCTTGCCGTGCGGACTGTCGTGGGGCGCCTTCGCGCTGGCGGCCGTCCAGCCGCCTCCCGCGGCCGCGCTCGGCATGCTCGTCTTCGGGCTCTCGACGGGCCCCGCGCTGGCGTTCGTCGGCCTCGGCTGGTCGGGCCTGGCGGGGCGCTGGCGGCGCGTCGCGGCCTACGCGGCCGGCCCGGCGCTGATCCTGTTCGGGCTGCTGACGATCCTCCGCGGCGGGGTCCCCGAGTCGGTTTCCGCCGCCGAATCCGCCCTGCCCGACTGCTGCGCCTCGGAAGCGAACCGTTAGTCGAATCGACCTCGCGCTTGCAGCGGGCGTCGCCTTCGCCTGAACTATCGCGGGTGTCCCCCGTCCCCGGGGGCGCCTACCCAGGTTCCTGCGTCGGTCGCGCGCCCCTTCGGGCGCGGATGAGGAC
>JAUHYB010000267.1 GCA_030426745.1 bacterium | reverse complement strand
CTGGTGATCGACTTCACGCGCTCGGACGAGGCGGCGCGCTGGCGCGTGGTCGACGACGTCGTGATGGGCGGCGTGTCGTCCAGCCGCGTGGTGCCGACCGCGGACGGCGCGACGGCGTTCACGGGCACGGTGTCGCTGGAGAACGACGGCGGCTTCGCCAGCGCGCGCACCGACGGCGAGCGCTGCGCGCTGGAGGGCGCGACGGCGGTGCTGCTGCGCGTGCGCGGCGACGGGAAGGACTACCGGCTGCGCCTGCGCGACGACGTCGTCTACGACATGCCGAGCCGGCAGGCGACCTTCGCGACCGTCGCCGGCGAGTGGATCGACGTCGAGCTGCCGCTCGCGGACTTCGAGCTGAAGTGGCGCGGCGAGCCGGTCGAGGGGCCGCCCCTGGATCCGGCCGCGGTGCGCTCGATCGGCCTGGTGATCGCGGACGAGCAAGAGGGGCCGTTCCGGCTCGAGCTCGCCGCGCTGCGCGCGCGTTGAGCGCGCGACGGTTGCCCCGCACGTGGTGATCGGGATACTGGGTCGCCCCGACTCGCCGCCAAGGAGCCCCCACCATGAAGATCCGCGCCGCCGTCCTCGAAGCCTTCGGAGAACCCCTCGTCGTCCAGGACGTCGACCTCGCGCCGCCGAAGGCCGGCGAGGTGCTCGTCAAGATCAAGTCGTGCGGCGTCTGCCACACGGACATGTACACCGCGAGCGGCGCGGACCCGTCGGGCTACTGCGACTGCGTGCTGGGCCACGAGGGCGCCGGCGTCGTCGAGGAGGTCGGCGAGGGCGTGACGAGCGTGAAGCCCGGCGACCACGTCGTGTGCCTGTTCTCGCCGGAGTGCGGCGAGTGCGTGAACTGCAAGTCGGGCAAGACGAACATCTGCCTCGCGATCCGCGAACAACAGGGTCAGGGATACCTGCCCGACGGCACCTCGCGCCTGTCGCGCGACAAGGGCCCGCTGCGCCACTTCATGGGCACCAGCACCTTCGCCGAGTACACGGTGATGCCGGAGATCGCGCTGGCCAAGGTGGACCCCGAGGCCGACTTCGACGCGATCTGCCTGCTGGCCTGCGGCGCCACGACGGGCATCGCGGCGGCGCTGTGGAAGGCCGAGGTCGAGGCCGGGTCGTCCGTCGCCGTCTTCGGCGCGGGCATGGTCGGGCTGGGCGCGGTCGCGGGCGCGAAGCTGCGCGGCGCCGAGAAGATCATCGTCGTCGACATGTCCGACGAGCGCCTCGAGCTGGCGAAGCAGTTCGGCGCGACGCACGTGATGAAGGGCGGCGACGACGTCGTCGAGCGCATCACCGACGAGACGGGCGGCTTCGGCGCGGACTACACTTTCGAGGCGACGGGCCTGGTCGGCGTGATGGGTCAAGCGGTCGAGGCGGCGCGCATGGGCTGGGGCCTGTGCACCGTGCTCGGCGTCGCGGGCAAGGGCGAGAAGCTCGAGATCGTCCCGCGCTTCCTGATCACCGGCCGCAAGGTGCAGGGCGGCAGCTTCGGCGGCGCGAAGGGGCGCACGCACGTCCCGCAGCTCGTCGACATGTACATGAAGGGCGACCTGGACCTGGACGGCTTCGTGTCGCACCGCATCACCTTGGACGAGGTGAACCGCGGCTTCGACCTGATGCACCACCAGGACGGCATCCGTTCCGTGATCCGGTTCGACTGAGCGGCGCGATGCAGGACGAGATCCGGAACGAACAGGGCGAGCGCCTCGACTACGCCTTCACCTCCGGCGGCGGCGCGGACCGACCGCTGGTGGTGATCGGCCACGGCGTCACGGCGAACAAGGACCGCGACTGGGCCGTCGCCCTGGCGAACGCGCTGAACGACGCGGGCTACGACGCGCTGCGCTTCTCCTTCTCAGGCAACGGCGAGTCGGAGGGCGACTTCCGCGCGTCGTGCCCGACGAAGGAGGCGGCGGACCTGGGCGCGGTGCTCGACGCCGCCCCGGACCGCACGATCGCGTACGTCGGACACTCGATGGGCGGCGCCGTCGGCGTGCTGCGCGCGTGCGAGGACGACCGCATCCGCTACCTGGTCTCGCTGGCCGGCATGGTCGACACGGCCGACTTCGCGCGGCGCAAGTTCGGCGACCTCGAGCCCGGCGTCGACGTGATGTGGGACAAGCCGGAGTGCCCGCTGTCGCAGGAGTTCCTGGACGACATGGCCGAGGTCGGCTCGGTCGAGCCGCTGGCCGAGGCGGTCCGCGTGCCCTGGCTGTTCGTGCACGGGACGGCCGACACGGTCGTGCCCTACGACGAGAGCGAGACGATCCTCGCGCGCGCCGCCGGCGAGACGGAACTCGTCACGCTGCCGGGCGCCGACCACCTGTTCAGCGGCGACGACACGGCGCGGATGACGGCGGCCGTGGTCGACTGGCTGGGCCGGACGACCTAGCGGTCCCTTCGACCTCCGCAAGCTCCGCCGATCGCCCGGAGCGGCGTCACGGGGTTCCCGGGTATACTCGCGCCGCCCAGCCAGCACCGCGACCCGGAATCCTCACCATGAACGACCGCTCCGCCGCTCCGTCGCCGTCCTCCCTCGGGACCGGCTTCGCCCTGCTCGCCTTCGCGTCGGTCGCCGGCGCACAGGTCTGTCCGACCCCCGAGTCGATCGAGGACCTGCCGGACCACCGCGAGTACTCGCCCTACGCGGGCCGCACCTTCCCCGACCGGCCGCTGTGGGGCGACACGCACCTGCACACGAACCTGTCGATGGACGCGGGTCTGTTCGGCAACCGCCTGGGCCCCGAAGAGGCGTACCGCTTCGCGCGAGGCGAGGAAGTGCGCTCCAGCACCGGCCAGCCCGTGCGCCTGTACCGCCCGCTCGACTTCCTGGTCGTCGCCGACCACTCGGACGGCATGGGGTTCTTCAACGACCTCGCGCAGGGCACGCCGAACATCCTGAAGGACCCGATGGGCAAGCGCTGGTACCAGGGCTTCCAGGAGGGCGGTCAGGCCGCGGTCGACGCGACGCTCGATCTGATCACGAACTTCAGCCAGGGCAAGATCAGCGACGCGCTGCTCGCCGACTACCAGCCCGGCTCGAAGAACTACGCGAGCCTGTGGAGCGACGTCGTCGACACGGCGGAGAAGTACAACGAGCCCGGGCGCTTCACCGCGGTGATCGGCTTCGAGTGGACCTCGCTGATCCAGGGCAACAACATGCACCGCGTCGTCATGTTCCGCGACAACGGCGACAAGGCGAAGCAGGTCGTTCCGATGGTCATGACGCCGCCGTTCGGCTCGCCGGACCCGCGCGACCTGTGGAAGTACCTGGCGGACTACGAGGCGAAGACCGGCGGCGACGTGCTGGCGATCCCCCACAACGGCAACCTGTCGAACGGGATCATGTTCCGCATGTCGGACCAGTGGAACGGCCGCGAGTTCGACCAGGAGTACATCGAGCAGCGCGCGAAGTGGGAACCGCTGTACGAGGTCACCCAGATCAAGGGCGACGGCGAGGCGCACCCATTCCTGTCGCCGAACGACGAGTTCGCCGACTACGAGAACTGGGACGTCGGCAACCTCGACCTGTCCGCCGCGAAGACGAACGACATGCTGGCCGGCGAGTACGCGCGCGAGGCGCTGAAGCGCGGCCTGCTGCTGGAAGACCGCTTCGGCGTGAACCCGTACAAGTTCGGCATGATCGGCTCGACCGACAGCCACACCTCGCTGATGACGACGCGCGAGGAGAACTTCTGGGGCAAGCACGCCGGCACCGAGCCGTCGGAGCACCGCTGGAAGCACCCCTTCGCGAAGACCGAGCACGGCGCGCTCGAGGGCTGGCAACCGACGGCGTCGGGCCTCGCCGCGGTGTGGGCCGACGAGAACACCCGCGAGGGCATCTTCGACGCGATGGAGCGCAAGGAGGTCTACGCGACCACCGGCACGCGCATCGGCGTCCGCTTCTTCGGCGGCTGGGAGTTCTCGGACGCCGACCTGAACACGCGCACGCCCGCGCGCGTCGGCTACATGAAAGGCGTCCCGATGGGCGCCGACTTCCCCGAGCGCACCGGTGACGCGTCGCCCAGCTTCCTGGTCTACGCGCTCAAGGACGCCATCGGCGCGAACCTCGACCGCATCCAGATCGTGAAGGGCTGGGTCGACGCCGACGGGAACGCGCAGGAGAAGGTCTACGACGTCGCGTGGTCCGGCGACCGCCAGGCCGACGCGAACGGCAAGGTCCCCGCCGTCGGCAACACCGTCGACCACGCGACGGCCACGTGGCGCAACACGATCGGCGCGTCCGAGCTCGCGACGGTCTGGACCGACCCCGACTTCGATCCCGCGCTGGACGCGTTCTACTACGCGCGCGTGCTCGAGATCCCGACGCCGCGCTGGGTCCTCTACGACGCCGTCTACTACGGCTTCGAGTTGCCGGACCACATCCCGACCACCGGTCAGGAGCGCGCGTACACGTCGCCGATCTGGTACTCGGCGAAGTGACGCCCGCGAAGCGGAGCTGGGCTCGCGAGCCCCTCCTGCACTTCCTCGCGATCGGGGCCGTCCTCTGGGCGGCCTCGTCGCTCACCGGGGACGACGGCGCGCCGCGCGACGACCAGGTCGTCGTCCCCGCGGCGCGCGTCGAACAGCTCGCCGTCCTGTTCGAGAAGACCCGCATGCGCCCGCCAACGCGCGCGGAG
Source organism: bacterium (assembly GCA_030426745.1). GTDB lineage: Bacteria > Planctomycetota > UBA1135 > UBA1135 > JACKHV01. Next base: position 115 of record JAUHYB010000267.1, on the reverse strand, counting down.
CTCGAGGGGCTGATCGACGACTGGGTGCGCGAGGAGATCGCGTACCGCGAGGCGCAGTCCATGCGGCTGGACCACGGCGACGCGATCGTGCGGCGCCGCCTGCGCCAGAAGTTCG
>JAUHYB010000266.1 GCA_030426745.1 bacterium | reverse complement strand
ACGCGACGACCCGGGCCGGCTCCGCCGGCCCGGGTCGTCGCGTCGCCGCCGGTGAAAAAACGAGCCCGGCTCCGTACTTTCCCTCCCGGTATCGTCTGACGCATGTCCGACACCACCGATGCTCCGGCGCGCTCGTCGTCCTCTGGGCGGGCGTACAGCCTGATCTGGTTCCTGCTGGCCTTCGTCGTCTACCGCGGGTGCGCCGTCGGCGCCCTCGAGCGGGAGGAGCTGCGCGAGTCCTGGCGGCCCGCCGAGGCCGTCGTCGTCGAGAACCGGGTCGGCTACGGCGGCCTGGGCGACGACCGCTACTACCTGCACGCCGTTTTCTCCGTCGGTGAGGGCGCCGAGGCCCGGACCTCCGAGGAGCAGGTGGCGAGCGGCCCCCTGCGGTCGGTCGAGCGCCGGGCCGCCGAGGAGTTCGCTCCCGGGACGAGACACGCGGTCTTCGTGGACCCGGCGAATCCGGGTCGGCTGATGTTCCCCGAGGACGCCGGCCGACAGTATTGGGTCGGCGTCGCCGGGGCCGCGCTCTTCGCAGCGCTCGGCCTCAGCGTGCTCCTGTCCCCCCGCCGGCCCGCCGCGGACCCGTCCCCCGACCGATCATGACGCTGATCGCCAGCCTGCTGCTCTCGATCCCGACCGTCCTCTCCCAGGGCGCCCCCGCCGACCCCGTCACCCTAGACGACGCCCGCGCGCGCACGCACGCGGCGCTCGAGCAGGGCGACGCCGCGGACGCGCACCTCTGGCTGCAGCACTGGCGCCGGCTCGACCCCGGCGCGGACCTCGACGCGCTGCTGGCGCGCAGCTACCTCGGCCTCGGCGCGGGAGCGGCGGCGCTGGAGCACGCCGACCGCGTGCTCGCCGGTGAGCCGGACGCGGAACTCGCCACCGAGATGCGCCTCGTGCGCGCGAGCGCGCTGGAGCAGTGCGGCCGATCGCTCGGCGCGTGGAGCGCCTACCGCGCCGTCGCCGCCGGGCCGGAGCTGGACGACGAGACGCGCGATTCGCTGCGCGCGCTCGGCCGCGCGTCGCTCGCGCGTCACCTCGAGCGCGAGACCTGGGGCGAACTCATGGCCTGGCTCCGTTCGCTCGAACAAGAGGGCACGGCGATGTCGCCCGAGTCCGCGGTCGTGCTGCTCTCGTTCTGGCAGTGGATGGACCCGGCGAACGTGCAGGACGGCACGCTCGCGCTCGTGCAGCGCCACCCCGACCACCCCGAGCTGGCGGCGGTCTACCTGGACTACGTCACGCGCGTCCCCTACCGCGACATCACGGACGAGGACCGCGCGGTGCTCGACACGCCGGGCTTCGCCGCGTTGCCCGAGCTCGTGCAGGAGCGCTATCGCCGCCGGATCGACACGCACGCGGAGGACGCGGCGAGCGCCGGCGCGATGTGGGTGGACGACTACGGCACGGACAACGACCCGCTCGAGGGCCCGTACCTCGAAGAAGCCGCGCTGGCGGCGCAGGCCGCGAAACAGGCCTGGGACGAGCAGTACGGCGAAGCACTCGACGAGGTGCTCGCGGCGCGCGCCGAGCTAGACGCGCGCTTCGACGCGATCGACGCCGAGTTCAGCGCCTTCGCCGCGCTGGACCCGCCGCCGACGCTGGCCGCGATGGAGCGCCTCGGAGCCGAACTCACGCGCTTGCGCGAGGTCGAGCGCGAACAACCCGCGCCGCTCGACGGCGGGCTGGACGCGCTGAGCGAGCACGTCGCGAACGCGCAGAACATGCTCTGGCCGCCGGAGGACGGCACGGAAGACCTGCGGTCGATGCTGACGAAGGTCGCGCGCTTCGACGAGGAGGTGCTCGATCCCCTGCGTCGCGCGCGGCGCGGCGAGGGGCGCACCGCGTGGTTGCTCGACCGCTGGGTGAACGTCCGGCTGGGCGAGCGCCCGCGGCTGACCGCCGAGGCCGCGCTGGCGAGCGGCGACTACGCAACCGTCGTCGAGGCCACCGCGGAAGTGCTGCTGCGACAGGAGGCGGACCCGCACCTGTGGCGCATGCGCCGCGACGCGTGCGTCGCGCTCGAGGCGCCGCGGCTCGCGTTGCACGCGGCGTTCGTGCTGGCGGGTCGCGACGAGGCGGAGGAGCCTGCGCTCGTCGCGCTGCTCGACCGCTACCTCGCGACGGCCGCGGAGTCGGCGCTCGCCGCGGGCACGGCCTACGAAGCGGGCGACCTCGAAGGAACGCTGCCCGCCCTCGAACGCGCGTTGCGCTTCGACCCGATGCAACCCGCCGCGCTCGCGCTGCAAGCGCGCATCGCGGCGGACGCGCAGGACGACGCCGCCCTCTGTGACCTGGTGCGCTACCAGTGGAGTCAGGGCCTGAGCGTCGGCCTGGACGCGCGCGTCATCGCCGACGCCGCGCGGCGCATCGGTGACGAGGCGCTCGCCGCCTCGGCGGAAGGCGGCGCGGTCACCTTCCCCGCGACGCCCGTGCGCCCGACCGACGCGTGGTCCCTCCCCGCGAACGCGACGCTCGGCAAGAAGGAACTCGCGCAACTCGCGCCCGGTCAGGCGCTCGAAGTCCTGGACGTCGTGCAGCTCGCCTCTGCGCCGCCCGGCGACGTGCTGCGCTTGCGCGGTCCCGGCGCGGACACCGTCGAACCGGCAGAACTCATGGTCGGGCCGGGCGCGCTGAAGGACCGCAAGCTGCGCTTGCTGGAGTCGAACCGCGTGTCGATCAGCTCGATGTCCGACGCCTTCGGCACCGACGAGTCCAGCGTGTTGAACCTGCACGGCTGCGGCCTCTCGGCGCGCGTGCACGTGGGCGACCAGGCCTACCTCGAGCGCGCGCGGGCCAAGGGGCAGTTCGCCTGCCTGTCCTTCGCCGACGACGCCGTGCTGCACCTCACGAGTTCGGTCTCGATCGGCGCCGGCAAGGGGCCGCGCGAATTCGTCGCGTACGACAGTCACCTCGGCGTCACGGGCGCCATGCGGCTCCCCGCCGGCAGCGACTGGCGCCTCGTCGACTCGGTCGTGACCTTGCTGCACGGATCGCGGTTCGCGGGCGGCAGCCTGACGCTCGAGGCCGGCAGCACGCTGGCGCTCGAGTCGGTCGAACTCGCCGGCGTGCGCCCGGGCAGCGTCGTGCTCGAGGCCGAGGACGCGCGCGTCATCGGTTCGAACGTCCTCGCCTTCGGCGCGGAGGACTTCACGAGCGGGCCGGGCTCGGTGGAGGTCGCGGACCTCGTCGTGCGCCGCGTCACCATGCCCGGCGCGGAGCCCGACGTCGTGGTCGACACCTTCGCCGGCCTCGCGTCGGCGCTGCGCAGCGCGACCCCGGGGACGGTCGTCGGCGTGAAGATGGGCCAGTACGACTCGACCGAGGCGCTCGTCGTCCCCGACGGCGTCAGCCTCGTCGCGGTCGGCGGACCCGCCAACGTCTACGTGATGATCACGGAACGACACGCGGTCTTCGAGGTGCCGGGCGCGAGCGCGCTGCACGGGATCCGCGTGTGGCTGAAGCTGCCGACGAACGAGAACGGGTACCTCGTGACCAGCTTCGGCGATCCGCCGACGACGGCGGTCCATGTGGAGAAGGACGGCGCGCTGCTCGCGCAGAACTGTCGCCTGGACATGACCAGCATGCTGGAGAACCAGTACTTCGTCTCGGTGCGCGAAGGCGCGCGCGCCTTCCTGTGCGAGGGCGCGGTCGGCGGCACGATCTTCAGCCGTCCCGATTCCTCGGTCGTCGTCGCGGAGGACTTCTCGCAGGCGATCCGCAAGGACTTCGGCGTGCGGGGAGGCGGTCGCGTGCGCCTCACGGTCCCCGCGCCGAAGCGGCCGATCGACGCCTTCTTCGAGGACCCCGACACGCAGTACCTCGGCCCCTGCCTGGGCTTCCGCTTCCTGTACGGCGCGGGCGACGCGCCGACCAAGGCGCGCTTCCGGTCGCGCATGGAGCAGCGGCCGGAGGTGTGGGCGGCCGCCCTCGAGCAGTTCCACCGCGAGTTCGACCTCGCGGACTCCCTGGCCAGCCGCAAGGCCGCGGTGACGCGCTTCTGCGGCGACGTCCGCCGCGCGGATCCGACCTTCGGCGACAAGCGCTTCGAGGCGGACAAGTACCTGCTCACGCACCTCGGGCCGAAGCTCGACCTGCACCTGGCCGAGACCGGGCCGCTGATCCGCCAGGGGAACTTCGACACCCGCGTCTACCCGGGCAAGTTCGTCTCCAAGCGCGTGGAAGCCGAGTACGGCTCCTACATCTCTGCGGCCGTGGCCGTGATCGGTGACGGCTCGAGCAACTTCGAGGACGAGGCCTTCCAGGAGGCGCTGCGGTTCTTCCGGACCGTGGAGTTCGGCACCGACGAGTACTGGCTGGCAGAGGAGGCGCGCGTCGCCGGCGGCGGCTTCACCGAGATGAAGGCCGCGATCGTCGCCGAGCGCGAGCGCGTCGCCGAGGAAGCGCGACAGCGCGCAGCGGCGCTCGCCCGCGCGGAGGAGCAACGCCGCCTGAAGGAGGAGCAACGAGCCGCGACGGCGCGCCTGTTCGAACAGGCCAACCGCGAGCGCGAGCGCATCCGCCGGGAGAACGCGGCGTTGATCACCGGGAACAGCTCGGGGTGGTACTCGGGGTACGGGTCGAGCGGATCTTCCGCGAGCCGGCCCTCGCCGTCGTGGGACTCGCAGTACCTGTCGAGCGACGCGCGGATGCGCGACTACCGCGCCGAGCTGGACCGCAAGATCTTCGGCACGCGGCGCTGAGCGGGAAAGTACGGAGCCGGGCTCGTTTTTTCACCGGCGACAGAGCGACGACCCGCGCCGGCATTGCCGG
>JAUHYB010000265.1 GCA_030426745.1 bacterium | reverse complement strand
CCCAGGCCGTCCGGCAGCGCCGTGTACCGCAGCGCCTCGACGATCGTCAGGATCAACGCGACGACCTGCAGCGCGCGGCCCAGCGCGCGCGCGAAGCCGGTGACGTCCGACGCGTGCTCGAGGCGTATGCCCAGGAACCAGGCCAGCAGCGGCGCGCCCGCGGTCAACACGGCGGTCGCCGCGACCGCCTTCCACGTCGGTTTCATGTGGAAGCACGAGGAGCGCGACGCGACGTCGCCCACCTCGGCGATCACGCGGCGCGCGCGGCGGCGGCCGAGAGCGAGCGCGCCGAGCGCGAGCAGCACCGCGGCGTACAGGAGGGCGCCACCAGCCACGCGACGGCGTCGTCCAGCGCGGAGAAGTCCGTACGGAACAGCTGGCGGCTGGAGCGGATCCACAGCACGCGTTCGTCGATGTAGCGCTCGAACTCGCGCGTCTCTGCGACGACGCTGCGCTCCGCGAACTCCAGGGTCGCGAGCTCGACGAACACCTCGTTCGCGTCGCGGATCAGGCGGTCGAGCAGCGCCTGGCGCTCGTCGATCAGGCGGGCCGCCTCGGCCTCGATGCGCTCGCCGTCGGCCGCGGGCGCGCCGGCGACCAGGTCGCGCACGGCGGCGTCCGAGTCCGCCAGCTCCGACAGCGCGTCCTCGAACTGGATGCTGTCGAGCTGGACGCGCGACATCTCCTCGCGTCGCGTGCGCGCGCTCGCCTCGAACTCGTTCGCGTTCGGCAGCTCGGTGCGCTGCTTGCGCAGCAGTACGCCGACCGCGTCGGAGAAGTCGGCGACCTCGGACCGGCGCTCCGCGGCGTTGCGGGCGGAGCGGACCTCGGACAGCGCGTCGGCCGTCCGCGTCTGCGCGCGCCCGACCTCCTCGCGCCGGGCGGCGAGCTCGGCGGCGCTGTTCGCCAGGTCGGCGTTGCGCGCGGCCGCGTCCCGCAGCGCGGGGTGGTAGGAGTCGACGCGCGCGGCGACCTCCGCGGCCTCCTCGACGGAGCGCCGCGTCGCCTGACCGCGGCGGCGGTCCGCCTCGCGGTCGAGCGCCTGCACCGTCGCCTCGGCGGCGGCGATGTGCTTCTCCTGCACGCGCTTGCGCGTCGACAGCACGCTCGAGAGCAGCTCGTGGCCGCGCAGCTCCTCCTCGAGCGCGACGAGCTCGGCCTGCGCGGCCTCGTGGCGCGCGCGCAAGAGCATGCGGTCGGCGGCGGCGCGCTCGTCGCCCTCCAGCGCGGGCGACGACAGGCGCACCTCGAACTCCTGCAGCTCGCTGCGCAGCTCGGCGATGCGGCCCGGCAGCTGCGCGCGACGCGCGGACCGGCGCTGGCGCTCGGCCTGCAAGGCGTCCGCCTCGGTGCGCAGGCGCACGAGTTCCGACTGCGCGACGTCGAGCTGGCTCTCGACCTCCTCCAGGTTCGCGAACGCGCTCACCGACGACTCGGGCGCCAGCGCGGGTCGATCGAGCTCCGCGTGCAGGACGTCCAGCGTCTGCTGCGCGCTCTCGTACTCCTCGCGCAGGCGGCGCTCCTCGTCGCGCCAGCGGTCGCGCGAGGCCAGCGCGGTGCGCACCTGCTCGTACAGCTCGAGCACCTCCGCGCGCGACTCGTCGGTGAGCTCGGGATCGAGCTCGACGGACTGCGCGGCCGCGTCGACCTCCGCGCGCGAGAGGTCCGAGGCGGGGGACTGCGCGCGCGCCGCGCCGAAGGACAGCGGCAGGACGAACAGCGCCGCGACCAGGAGGGCGCGGAGCACGTCCGGGCGGGCGGGGCGTGTGCGGGTGCTCATCGGAGGTCGGCGCGCCGCGGCGGGCGCCGCGCCGACGAGCCCGAGTATGACGCGCGGAGCGGGCGCGATCGAAGGGCGCGCCGCCGGATTCCGCCGCGGCCCGGCGCGCGGCCGTCGGGCTCCGCGCCCCGAGGGCTGTCCCGGGCCCGCGCGGACCGTAGACTCCGCGCCATGCACCTGCGCCGCCGCCAACGCCTGGGTCAGTACCGCATCGAGAGCCGCATCGCGTCCGGCGGCTTCGCCGACGTCTATCGCGCGTACGACACGGTCGAGGGGATCCGCGTGGCGCTCAAGGTGCCGCAGCTGGAGGTCGTCGACCGCGCGACGCTCGACACCTTCCGCCGCGAAGTGCGCCTCGTCGCGCAGCTGGACCACCCGAACATCCTGCCGATCAAGACGGCCGGGATGATCGAGGGCCGCTTCGTGATCGTCACGCCGCTGGGCGTCGAGAACCTGGCCGACCGACTCTCGCGCCGCATGGCGCGCGGCACGGCGCTCTCGTTCATGGAGCAGATGCTCGAGGGGCTCGCCTGCGCGCACCGTCGCCGCATCGCGCACCTCGACGTGAAGCCCGAGAACCTGCTGCTGTTCCCCGGGAACCGCCTGCGCCTGGCCGACTTCGGCCTGGCGCGCGTCGTGTTGCGCACGCTCGCGGCGTCGGGGTCGGGGACGGTCGGCTACCTGGCGCCGGAGCAGGCGATGGGCAAGCCGGGCCTGCGCTCGGACGTGTTCTCGGCGGGGCTCGTGCTGTGGCGCCTGATGTCGGGCCGCTTGCCGAGCTGGCCCTACGACTGGCCGTTCCCCGGGCACGCGAAGGCCGAAGCCGGCTGGAACCCGAGCCTGATCCGCCTCGTGCGCAAGGCGACGGCGGTGCGCGAGGAGAACCGCTTCGCCAACGCGAACCTGATGCTGCGGTCCTTCGAGCGCGTGAAGAAGAAGGCCGTGCTGTGACCGAGGCCTGGACGCTGTTCGAGGCCGCCGAGCCGACGCTGGCGCGCATCGCCGTCGCCGGGGGCGAGGTCGTCGCCTTCTCCGCGCGCGGCCCCGAGAAGGCGCTGAACGAGGACGCGCTCGCCGTGTTGCCGTGCACCGGCGGCGTGATGCTCGTCGCGTGCGACGGGATGGGCGGCCACCAGGCGGGCGAGCGCGCCAGCCGCGCGGCGATCGAGACCATCGCGGCGCGCGTCGCGTCGGCGCCGGCCGACGAAGCGCCGCGGCACACCCTGATCGACGGCATCGAGGAGGCGAACCGCGCGGTGCTCGCGCTGGGCGTCGGCGCGGGCGCGACGATCGCCGCGACCTTGATCCGCGAGGGGACGGCGCGCAGCGCGCACGTCGGCGACGCGGCGGCGCTGCACCTGGGGCAACGCGGCCGCGTCAAGGCGCAGACCGTCGCGCACTCGCCGACCGGCTACGCGGTCGAGGCCGGGCTCCTCGACGAGGACGAGGCGCTGCACCACGAGGAGCGCCACCTGGTGTCGAACCACCTGGGCGACGAGGGCATGCGCGTCGAGTTCGGCCCCAGCGTCCCGATCGCGCCGCGCGACCGCCTGGTGCTCGCCAGCGACGGCCTGCTCGACAACCTGCGCCTGGACGAGCTGATCGAGCTCGCGCGCAAGGACGACCCCGAACGCGCCGCGCGCCGCTTGGCCGACCTGGCGACGCGCCGGATGCTGGCCCAGGACGCCGCGTTGCCGGGGAAGCCGGACGACCTGAGCTTCCTGGTGTTCCGGCGCCTGGCCTGACGCCGGCGAGCGGTACCTTCGGGCACCGCTCGCCCCGTGGATCGGGCGGACCCTCGCGCTGGTCTCCGCCCTTCGCCGCGAGCTACGCTCTGCCCATGATCAAGCAACCCGAGGGCTTCGGCTTCCGTCGGCGCCGTGCGCAGGTCGGCGCAGCGCCCGGTTCGTTCACCCCGCCGACCGAGGTCGTCGAGCCGGTGGTCCGCGTGATGACGTGGAACGTCGAGGAGCTGGACGAACGGGAGATCGAGGTCGAGGACCTCGGGCGCGAGCACCCGGTCGACGGTCGCCTGCGCTGGGTCGACGTGCAGGGCCTCGGCGACGGCACGGAGATCTCGAAGCTGGTCGACTCGCACGGCCTGCACCCGCTCGCCGTCGCGGACGTCGTGAACATCGGCCAGCGACCGAAGGCCGAGAGCTACGGCGAGGAGTGGTTCCTCGTGCTGCGCATGGCGGGGCTCGAGGGCGATTCGCTGTCGTTCGAGCAGATCTCGCTGTTCCTGCTCGACGGGATGGTGATCAGCTTCCAGGAGCGGCCGGGCGACTGCCTGGAACCGCTGCGCGAGCGCATCCGTCGCGGCGGCAAGCGGCTGCGCGCGAACGGGTCCGAGTACCTCGCCGTGATGATCCTCGACGCGATCGTCGACGGCTACTTCCCGGTGCTCGAGCAGTTCGGCGAGATCCTCGAGGACCTCGAGACGACGGTCGTCGCGCGGCCGACGGCGGAGGTGCTGGAGCGCATCTACGCGATCAAGCGCGAGCTGCTCACCTTCCGCCGGTCGGTCTGGCCGCTGCGCGAGACGCTGTCGCAGCTGATCCGCGACGAGGCCCTGTCCGACGACGTGCACCCGTACCTGCGCGACGTCGCCGACCACGTCAGCCAGGTCTCGGACATCGTCGAGACCTACCGCGAGATCTCCGCCAGCTTCGTCGACGTCTACCTGTCGTCGGTCAGCCAGCGCACGAACGAGACGATGCGCGTGCTGACCGTGATCGCGACGATCTTCATCCCGCTGACCTTCGTCGCCGGCGTCTACGGCATGAACTTCGACACCAGCCTGCCGGGCAACCTGCCGGAGCTGGCGCTGCCCTACGGCTACTTCATCTTCTGGGGCGTCTGCGCGCTGATGGGGGTGGGGCTGGTGTTCCTGTTCCGCCACCTCGGGTGGCTGGGCGGGGGCGACGAGTCGTAAGTACCGTGCCGGGTGCAGAATCATCGGGTCAGCGGAGCAGGGCGGCCGAAGGCCGCCCTGCTCCGCT
>JAUHYB010000264.1 GCA_030426745.1 bacterium | reverse complement strand
CGTCGTCCGTGATCCCCGTCAGGTTGTCCAGCACGCCCGAGTCGCGCGGCGGCACGCCCGTGAGCACCGCGACGTGCGACGGCAGCGTGATGTTCGTCGAGGAGTAGGCGTCGTCGAACACGACGCCCCGCGCGCTGAGCGCCGCCAGCGCGGGCGTGTGGACGTCGACCGCGCCGCGCGTGCTGGACACGTGGTCCGCGCGGTGCGTGTCGGAGGTGACCAGCACGACGGTGCGCGGGTGTTCGCGCGGGGTGTAGGCCGTCAGCGTGGACAGCAGCGCGTAGTCGACGGCGTCGCCGCGCGGCTCCACGCGGAACTCGAGGCGCGCCTCGCGGCCGGCCAGGTGCGCGAGGTCGAGCTCCACGGCGCGCCAGCGCAGGTCCACGGCCGAGCGCCGCGCCAGCTCCCAGCGCTCGTCCAGCACCTCGTCACCGACCTCGACGCGACAGGACAGCACCAGCGGTTCCCCGGGCAACACGAGCGCCGGCAAGCACGCGCCGTGGAAGACGAGCTTGCCGTCGCGCGGCACGACGAAGCGCGCGCGCCGCGGGTTGTCCGTCGCCACGACGGCGGCCTCGCGCGCCACGGAGCCGACCTCCGTCCGCCCCGCCTCGCGCGACGCCTCGGCCGCGGCGTTCTCCCACGGCCGGCGCAGGAACTCGAAGCCCCACACCTCGACCTCGCGCGGACCGCCGCCGGTGCGCAGCACGATCTCGTCCGGGACGAAGGGCAGGTCGCGCGCGCCGGGCAGCGAGACGACGACGTCCTGCGGGTGCACGTTCGCCATCACCAGCTGGTACGCGGTGCGCGACATCATGCGGCCCTGCGAACGGAGCTCGATGCCCGCCGACAGGTTCCGCGTCGCGCGCATGCGGAAGCGCACCTCGTTGACGGTCGCGGCCTCCATGGGGAGCGGGACGTGCAGGGCCTTCATGCCCGGCCCGGACAGGCGCAGCGCGGGCCCGCGGTCCTCGCCGTCGGGGCACGCGACCGTCGACCACGAGCGCACGTCGGTGGACCAGGGCGCGAGGTCCGCGGGGACGCGCGGCGCGGCGAGCGCCTCGACCTCGCCGGTCCTCCATGCGCGCTCGGCGACGGTCGGGACCCGCAACACGCCGGCGACGGACTCCGGCGCGTCGGCGCAGGCGGCGAGCCGGGTCGCGACCAGGAGCGCGACGAGCAAGCGGACGGGCGCGCTGACCGGCGCGCTCGCGCCCTGCGTCCGGCGCGCGACCGCGGCGCGCTGCTCGGGGTCCCCTCGCATGCGGCACATCCTAGCGCGCGCCGCGTCCCGGCGGGGCGGCGCTCGTCACGACCGCGAGCCTCCCGCCGCGCCGCTCGACTTCTTGCGCAGCCGCAGGTTCAGGACCTCGACGACCAGCGAGAACGCCATCGCGAAGTAGACGTAGCCCTTGTCGATGTGCTGGCCGAGCCCCTCGGCGAACAGCATCACGCCGATCAAGATCAGGAACGACAGCGCCAGCATCTGCGTCGTCGGGTGCCTCGAGACGAAGCGCGAGACCGGCTCGGCGAACGCGATCATCACGCCCACCGCGATGACGACCGCGGCGACCATCACGGCGACCTCCTTCGCCATGCCGACCGCGGTGATCACCGAGTCGAGCGAGAAGATCAGGTCCAGCAGCACGATCTGGACCAGCACGGCGCCGAAGCCCTTCACCGCGCGCCGCACGACGACCTTGTGCTCGTTCCCGGCCTCCTCGAGCTTCTCGTGGATCTCGAAGGTCGCCTTCGCGATCAGGAACAGGCCGCCCAGCAGCATGATCAGGTCGCGCCCGGAGATCGGGTGGTCGAAGACCTCGAACAGGGGCGCGGTCAGCCGGATCACCCAGCCGACGACGAGCAACAGCGCGATGCGCATGCCCATCGCCAGGAGCAGGCCGATGCGCCGCGCCTTCGGCTGCTGCTCCTCCGGCAGCTTCCCGGTGACGATCGTCAGGAAGACGATGTTGTCGATGCCGAGGACGATCTCCAGCAGCGACAGCGCGAGCAGCGCGAACAGGTTCTCGAGCGTGAACAGGTCCATGGGTTCGCTTCCCGTGTGGTCCGCGAGGAGCGCGGCGTCAGGGGACGTGCAGGGTGTTGCGCGGCGCGCGCGGCCCGCCGCCGGCGCGCGCGAGGGCGGCGACCACCTCGGGGTTCCGCGCGAAGAGGTCCCGCGCGGCGACGACCAGGTCCAGGTCGTCCTCGAAGCCGGCGGACTCGCCCGACTGGCGCAGCCCGCCCAGCTCCCCCATCCCGCGCCGCGCGAGGTCCGCCTCGGCCAGCGCGAAGCCGTCGTCGCACTGCTCGAGCAGCTCGAGGCGCTCGGCGGCCGCGGGCTTGCCGAAGAACAGGCACCACGACGGCGCCGCGCCGCGCCCGACGCGACCGCGCAGCTGGTGCAGCTGCGCCAGGCCCAGGCGGTCCGCGTCCTCGACGACCATCACCGTCGCGCTGGGCACGTCCACGCCGACCTCGATCACCGTCGTCGCGACCAGCACGCGCGCGTCGCCGTCGCGGAAGCGCGCCAGGCGCTTCGCGCGCTCCGCCGCGTCGAGGCGGCCGTGCACCAGCTCGACGCCGTGGCGCGCCAGGTCGGAGCTCGACCAGCGCTCGAACGCCTGCTCGGCGCCGCGCGCCTCCTCGTCGCCGATGCGCGGCGACACCCAGTACACGCGGTCGCCGGCGTCGAGGCGCTCGGCCAGGAACTCGGGCAGCCGCTCCGCGTCGCGGTCGCGCAACCAGCGCGTCGTGCGCGGCCCGCGGCCGGGCGGGCGCTCGTCCAGCAGGCTGACCTCGAGCTCGCCGTACAGCGTGTGCGCGAGCGTGCGCGGGATCGGCGTCGCCGTCATCAGCAAGAGGTGCGCGGCGGCGCGCTTGTCGAGCAGCTTCTCGCGCTGCGCGACGCCGAAGCGGTGTTGTTCGTCGATCGTCACCAGCGCCAGGTCGCGGAAGACGACGTCCGGGTGGAACAGCGCGTGCGTTCCGACCAGCAGGTCGACCGCGCCGCTCTTCACCTCGCGCAGGACGCGGCGGCGGTCGCGCGACGGCGTCGAGCCGGTCAGCAGCGCCACGCGCCGCCCCGCCGCGGCGAAGATCGGCGCCAGGCTCTCCGCGTGTTGTTCCGCCAGCAGCTCGGTCGGCGCCAGGAAGGCCGTCTGTCCGCCGGCGGCCGCCGCGACGAGCGCCGCGCACACGCCGACCGCCGTCTTGCCCGAGCCCACGTCGCCCTGCAGCAGCCGACGCATCGGGCGGTCCGACGCGAGGTCCGCCCGCAGCTCGCCGACGACGCGCCGCTGCGCGCCGGTCCACTCGAAGGGGAACAGCGCTTCGACGCGCGCCAGCTCGTCGTCGTCCACCGCGCAGCGCCGCGCGCCGCCGCCGCGCCCGGCGCGCGAACGCTCGGCCGCGCGCGCGTGGGCCGCGGCCAGGTCCGAGAACAACGCGCGGCGCCGCGCGCGCGTGAAGTGCGTCGGGTCGCGCGGTTCCAGCAACGCGGCGGGCACCTCGTCCAGCGGCAACATCCCGTGTTCGTCCAGGAAGTCCGCGGGCAGCGGCTCGTCCAGCGTCGCCCCGTGGTCGCGCAGCGCCTGCGCGACGAGCTTGCGCACCAGCTCCGCCCCCAGGCCGTCGGTCTGCGGGTACAGGCTGCGCCACCCCCCCGCGGGCGGCAGCGGCGAGTCGTCGGTACCGACGCGCGGCGACAGGAACACCAGCCCGCGCTGCGAGCGCTGCGGCCGGCCCCAGACCTCGACCTCCTGGTCGTCGGCGAAGCGCTCGCGCTGCCACGACTGGTTGTAGTAGACGAGGTCGACCGACCCCGTGTCGTCGGTGACGCGCACGGTGAGTTGCGAGCGCTTGCCGAAGCGCCGGAACGACCGCCGCGCGACGGTCCCGACGACGCGCACGGACGCGCCGACGTGGTCCGCGAGGTCGCCGATCGCGACGCGCGCGCCGGTGCTCTCGAGCGCGCGCGGCAACAGCAGCAGCAGGTCGCGCAGGTCGTCGACGCCGAGGCGCGCGAGGGCCTGGACCCGCGCGGGTCCGACGCCGTCCAGGTCGAGCAGCGACGGCGCGCGCTCGGTCACTCCGTCTCCCGTCCTTCGCCGAAGACGCGGCGCAGCGCGGACTCCGCGGCGCGGTCGACGACGCGGTCCGAGCGCGCGCCCGCGTCCGCCGCGCCGCTCCAGCCGGACAGCGACACGCCCTGGAAGCCCGCGGATCGCCGCGCCGTCGCGTCCAGCGCGTGCGCGAAGGCGGCGTAGACGCGCGCCTGTTCGGCGTCGTCGGGCGGCCCGCCCGGGTCGCGCCCGTCGCGCGCGGCGTCGCGCGCCGCGGGGACGCCGAAGCGCGCGACCTGCCACGGCATGCCGCGCTCCGCCGCCAGCTCCGCCATCGCGTCGAGGCGCGACGACAGCACGCCGCGCAGCTCGTTGCGCGACAGCGGGCGGTCCTCCGTCGCGCGCATCGACGGGTACCACGACACCGCGAGCGCGTCGAAGCGGTCCCAGAACGCGAGGCGCCCGGCCTCTCCCGGCCAGTCGGCGACGTACAGCACGCGCCCGCCGAAGCGCAGGCGCACGCGCTCGACCAGGCGGTCCCACCCGGCGCGCTTCGCCGCGAGCACGTCCGCGGGCAAGCCGGTGCCGTCCGACTCCTCGGTGCGCGTCGCGTCGTGGAGGCCCTCGCCGACGACGAGTTGCTCGACGCCCAGGAGGTCCGCCAGCGTCGCGACGTGGTCGAAGGCGGCGACGTAGGACGCGAAGACCTCGTCCCACCCCGCGACCGTCGTGGTCTTGCGCCGCGCGACGTCGTAGCCCGAGTCCCACTCCAGC
>JAUHYB010000263.1 GCA_030426745.1 bacterium | reverse complement strand
TCGTGCGCGGCCACTCGTCGCTGCCCGTGCAGCGCGTCGCCGGGGTCATCGTCGTGCTGTTCCTGACGACCTACGTCAGCTCGCAGCTGACGGCCGGCGCGAAGGCGCTCGACTACACGCTGGACATCGAGGGCGAGACGACGGGCCTCGCGATCAGCGCGAGCATCGTGCTCGCCTACACCCTGCTCGGCGGTTACCGCGCGGTGGTCGTGACCGACGTCGTGCAGGCGGTCTTGATGCTGCTCGGGCTCGTCGTTCTGCCGCTGTCGGCCACGATGCAGCTGGGCGGCTTCGGCGAGCTGGGCGACCGCCTGCGCGCGATCGATCCGACGCTGCTGCACCCCTTCGGCGGCGCGGCGGCCTTCCTCGGCGGCCTGGCGCTGGGCTTCGGCTCGCCCGGCCAGCCGCACATCCTGGTGCGCCACATGTCGCTGCGCGACCCGTCCGAGGCGCGCCAGGCGATGGTCGCGGGCACCTTGTGGAACACCTTGATGGCGGCCGGCGCGCTGTTGATGGGCCTCGTCGGCCGCACGCTCTATCCGGCGCTCGAGAACCTGGCGGGCAAGGACGACGAGGGCCTGTTCATCACGCTCGCCGCCGACTTCAGCTCGCAGTTCCTGTTCCAGGGCGCGCTGGGCATCCTGATCGCGGCGCTGTTCGCCGCGGTGATGTCGACCTGCGACAGCCAGCTCCTGGTCGTCGCGTCGAGCGTCCTGCGCGACGTGCTGGGCCGCAAGGCGAAGCCCGAGACCACGCGGCGCTGGCGCGGCCGGATCGCGGTCGCGCTCACGCTGTGCGCCGCGGTGCTGCTGCACGTCGGCGACTTGCCGCAGGTGCACGTGTTCGTGCTGCTGTCGTGGTCCGCGCTGGGCGCGTCGTTCGGACCGGCCCTGATCCTGGCGCTGTACGACCCACGCATGACGTCGCGCGGCGTGTTCGCCGCGATGCTGGTCGGCGTGCTCGGCATCCTCGCGACGCACTTCTGGTGGGTCGAGCCGGGCGAGCACATCTCGTGGCACCTCGGCGTCGTGTTCCTGGCGGCGCTGGCGGTCGGCTGGTCGTTGCGCGAGCGGCTGCCGAAGTCCGCACTGCCGCGCTGACCCGTCGCGCTACCAGCCGAGCGAGCGCGCGACCTTCAGCCAGCCGGCCAGGACGAAGAACAGCGCCGTGGCGACGAGCGCGGCGCGCACGGGCCGGCGGTTGCCGGCTGCGGCGCCCAGGTTGCGCGCGGAGTTCAGCCGCAGCAGCACCACGGCGAGCAGCGGCAGGAACAGCGCGCCGATCACCGCGTAGGCGCGCTGCACGGCCTTGAAGTCGTCGAGGCTCGCGAACAGCGGCACGGCGGCGAGCGCGACCAGGAACAGCGCGGCCGCGGGCTCGCGGATCGCCGCGCGGGCGGGCGGCGCTCCGCGCGTCGAGCGCCACCAGTCGGCGAAGAGCAGCGGCACGGCCTGCCACACGCCGAGCAAGCTCGAGAAGACCGCCGCCCACGCGCCCAGGAGGAACAGCGTGGCGGCCGTCGCGCCGAGCTCGCCCTCCAGGCGCTCCGCCAGGTTCAGGACGAGCCGCGCGCCCTTCGCGTCGACCTCGATCGCGCTGCCGATCACGACCATCGCCATGCCGAACAGCGCCGTCACCGCGTAACCCACCGTCAGGTCCAGCTTCGACTCGCGCAGCGCCGCCAGGCCTTCGCGCCCGCTCTCGCGGATCCAGTAGCCGTAACACAGCACCGTCAGCGTCCCGCCGACGCCGCCCATCAGCGCGATCGTCCACACGACGCCCTCGCCCTCCGCGCGCGGGATCGTGGGCACGAACAGGCCGCGCAACACGTCCGCCCAGTCGGGCCCGATCGCGACGGCGGTGCCGACGACGCACGCGAACATCACGCCGATCGCGGTCGCCATCACGACCTCGAACAGGCGGAACCCGCCGCGCCACGCGACGACCGCGCCGACGCACGAGTGGATCGCCGCCCAGATCCAGCGACCGCGCTCGGGGTCGTCGCCGATCGGCAGCAAGGCGTTCGCCGCCAGGCCGCACGCGCTGACCATCGCCGCGCCGGTCGCCCAGCTCCACGGCAGGAAGTAGACGAGGAACGCCCAGCGCCACGCGGGGTGCGCGCGGCGCAGGCCGCCGTCGAGCAGCGTCTCGCCGGTGGCGAGCTGGAAGCGCGCGACGCCCTCGGTCATCACCGCCTTCAGGACCGCGCCGAGCGCGACGGCCCACAGCACGGCGAGGCCGAGCGCGTGGCCGCTGAACGCGCCCGTCGCCAGGTCGCCCGCACCGACGCCGGTGGCCGCGACGAGCAGGCCGGGGCCGATGCGGTGGAGGAGGGAGCGGCGGGGCATGGGGACGGGGAGTGTAGCGGGGGGAGCGGTCGGGCCCGCGACGGAGGAGCTCCCGTCGGGGCGCCCCGACCCCGCGGGGCGGGCCGGGATACCTTTCAGTGAGGCCCCCTCCCGCGGGGGCCCTCCCGCTCCCCACATGCTCCGCACCGCGCTCCTCAGCCTGACGGCGGCCGTCCTCGGCCTGCTCCCCGCCTGCGCCCCGGCCGACGCGCGCGCCGCCTTCGGCGCGAACCAGGACCGTCCGCCGGAGGGCGGCGTCGTGCTGGTGCAGGGGCACGGGCGCGCGGTCGACCTGCTCGACTACCTGCCGCCGGACCCGGCGATCGACGGCTCGGTCGACTACACGGTCGAGGTCCAGAACGCGATCGACGACGCGGCGGGGCGCACGCTGGTGCTGCCCGACTTCCCGATCCTGGTCAGCGAGCGGCCCGGCACGAACTGGTGCCTCCTGGTGACGCAGCCGATGACGATCGTCGGCTCGCCGTCCTCGATCCTGCGCGAGACGCAGGGCGCGACGCAGATCCTGCGGGCGCGGGACGTCAGCCACCTGCGCTACGTCGGCTTCACCCTCGAGGGCAACGGCGGGCACGGCGAAGGCCTGGCCCACGGCCTGCTGCAGGTCTTCCAGGGCACGAACGTCACGATCGACGGCGTGACCGTGCGGAACAGCGACGCGGACGGCATCGCGGTCGCCGTCTCCCGCGACGTGCGCGTCGTGAACTGCCGCGTGTTCGGCGCGTCGAAGGCGGCGCTGTACCTGTCCGACTGCAAGAACGGCGTCGTCGCGAACAACGTCGTCACCTGGTTCGGCGGCCACCGCGCGCCGGGCAACGCGGTGGTGGGCGCGGGCATCCAGCTCTCGTCGAACCGGAGCGTCCTGTGCGAGGGCAACGTCATCAGCGACGGCGTCGGCATGGGCATCTTCGTCAACGCCGGCTCGAACAGCGGCAAGCCGCAAGGCACCACGATCCAGGGCAACCGCGTCGAGAACGTCTCGAACCCCGCGAACCCCTCGGTCTCCAGCGGCATCTTCCTGGCCAACTCCGCGTCGGACCACGCGACGCACACGCTGGTGATCGGTAACTCGATCAAGAACTGCGCGCGCTACGGCATCTACGTCGAGCGCCACGCCGGCGCCTCGATCACCGGCAACCACATCATCGGCAGCGCGCTCACCGGCATCCTGCTGGGCCCCGTGCAGGACGCGCGCGTCGAGGGCAACGTCGTGCTGAACGCGAACGTCCAGAACCTCTACGGCGAGTCCGGCATCCGCCTGGCCAGCAACTCCCAGCGCGCGCGCGTCCGCTCCAACTGGGTCACGAACCTGTCGCAGTACGGCCCGGGCAACGCGCTCGAGGGCGTCGTCGACGACTCGGACGGCCTGGGCGACCACGACCTCGACCCGGTCGTCCTCGAGGCCGCCGGCCCGCCGACCGACGGGACCTACGCGCGCGGCGATCGCGTGCACAACACGCAGCCGACGCTGGGCAGCTTCGCGGGCTGGATCTGCATCGAGGCGGGCTCGCCCGGCGTGTGGCGGCCGTTCGGGCGGATCGAGTAGGGCGGCAGGCGCCCAGCTCTTCGCCCGACGGCAACCGGTAACTCGTGCTGCGGCCGCCGGCGAGGCTGCGGAAGAGTAGCGGCGCGCGCCTGACGTCATACGCGCGCCGCCGAGATCCGCTACTTCCCCGGCTTCGGCACGTGCTGGTCCACCAGGATCGCGTTGCCGTCCGGGTCGACAACGACGAAGCTCGCCACGCCGGTCGAGTCCTCGTCGGCCTCGGTCACCGGGGTGATGCCGGCGGCCTTGATGCGCTGCTGCAGCTCGCGGACGTCGGTGAAGGACTCGAGCGCCTCGGCGTCGCGGTCCCAGCCGGGATTGAACGTGAGGATGTTGTTCTCGAACATCCCCTGGAACAGGCCGATCGTCGCGGTGTCGTTCTGGAGGATCACGTAGTTGTGCTCCGCCATGTCGTGCTTCGTGCGGAAGCCGAGCTTCTCGTAGAAGGCGCGCGAGGCGGCGAGGTCCTTGACGGCGAGGCTGACGGAGAAGTTGCCGAGCTCCATGGTGGGGGTCTCCTGGGTCTGCGAGTCGGGGGTCCGTGTGTCGTCCTGGGGCGCGAAGAGCGCGAGGCCGGCCAGCAGGCCGGCGGCGAGGGTGAGCTTCATCTCGGGTCTCCCGTGCGGGTGAGGGCCGGCCGCGATCGACCGGCGACGAAGCGCTAGGATGCGGTCGCGCGGCGGGCCGCGCTTGCCGGATCTTGCGAACCGAAGGAACGAACGGCGACCGCGAGCGCTACGCGGATCGCGTGAACCGCGCGATGGACCACGTGCTGGCGCACCTGGCCGACCCGCTGCGGCTGGAGACCGTGGCGGGCATCGCGGGCTTCTCGCCCTTCCACTTCCACCGCATCTTCCAGGCGGCGGTGGGCGAGACCTTGCTGGAGTTCGTGAAGCGCCAGCGGCTGGAGCGCGCCCTCAAGCTGATGTCGCACGCGCCGACGC
>JAUHYB010000262.1 GCA_030426745.1 bacterium | reverse complement strand
CGCGGGTCCTTCGCGCCGAACTCGTCGCGCATCTTGCGCGCCCAGATGCGGCGCGCCGCGCGGAACTTCGCGATCTCCTCGAAGAAGTCGAGGTGGCTGTCGAAGAAGAACGACAGCCGCGGCGCGAACTGGTCGACGTCGAGCCCGGCCGCGACGCCGCGCCGCACGTACTCCATGCCGTTCGCCAGCGTGAACGCCAGCTCCTGCGCCGCCGTCGAGCCCGCCTCGCGGATGTGGTAGCCGGAGATCGAGATCGTGTTCCACAGCGGCACGTGTTCGCTGCAGTACACCATCATGTCGGTGATCATCCGCAGCGCCGGCTCCGGCGCGACGAGCCAGGCGTGTTGCGCCTGGTACTCCTTCAGGATGTCGTTCTGGATCGTGCCGCGCAGCTTCGCCGGGTCGACGCCCTGCTTCTCCGCCGCGGCGATGTAGAAGCCCAGCATGATCGGCGCCGGACCGTTGATCGTCATCGACGTCGACACCTCCCCCATCGGGATGCCGTCGAACAGCGTCGACATGTCCTCCAGGCTCGAGATCGCTACGCCGACCTGGCCGACCTCGCCCAGCGAGTGGCCGTGGTCCGAGTCGTAGCCCATCAAGGTCGGGAAGTCGAAGGCGACCGACAGGCCCGTCTGGCCGTGCGCGAGCAGGAACTTGAAGCGCTCGTTCGTCTGCGCCGCCGTGCCGAAGCCGGCGAACTGGCGCATCGTCCACAGGCGCCCGCGGTACATCGACGGGTGCACGCCGCGCGTGAACGGGAACTGCCCCGGGTAGCCGAGGTCGCGGTCGTAGTCGACCTGCGCGTCGTCCGGCGTGTACAGCGTCTGCAGCTCGTCGCCGGAGATGGTCGTGAAGTTCGCCTCGCGCAAGCGCGCGGCGGCCATCGCTTCCTCCCAGCGCGCCTGGCTGTCCGCCTTCGTGATGCTGGTCGTCGGGTTCATGAGACGGGTTCCGTTCGGTTGGTTCCGGGGTCGGGCAGGCGACGCGTCACGTCGGCCAGGATCTCGCCCGCCACATCGTAGGGCGCGGCGCCCGAATCGAGCGCGGCGGCGGCGCGCTCGGCCAGGCCGTGGCCCTGCCACAGCTCGGCCTCGAGGCCTTCGTGCACGAGGCGGCGCACCTGGCCCTCGCGCATGCGGGCGCGGCGCGCCTCGAGGCCGTCCGTGCCCATGTGCGCGCGGTGCGCGGCGACGGCGTCCAGCACGCGGTCGATGCCTTCCGCGCGGCCGGCGCTGCACGACACGACGGGCGGCGTCCAGTCGGCGTCGCGCGACGCGTGGCGCAGCTCGACGGCTTCCTCCAGGTCGGTCGCCAGGCGGTCGGCGCCCGGCTGGTCGGCCTTGTTCACGGCGAGCACGTCGGCGACCTCGAGCAGGCCGCTCTTCATCGCCTGGATGCCGTCACCGGCGCCGGGGCACAGCACGACGAGCACCGTGTCCGCCGCGCTGACGACGTCGTACTCCGCCTGGCCGACGCCCACCGTCTCGACGATCACCTCGTCGAAGCCGTAGGCGTCCATCACGTCGCACGCGTCGACCGCCGCGCGCGCGAGCCCGCCGTGCGAGTCGCGCGACGCCATGGAGCGGATGAACACGCCGGAGTCCGTCGTGCGGTCCTCCATGCGGATGCGGTCGCCCAGCAGCGCGCCGCCGGTGAACGGGCTGGACGGGTCGACGGCCAGGATGCCGACGGTACGGTCCGCGGCGCGGTGCGCGATCGCGAGTTCGTTCACCAGCGTCGACTTGCCGGCGCCGGGCGGGCCCGTGACGCCGACGCGGTGCGTGCGGCCGATGTGTCCGTAGAACATCGACAGCGCGCGCGCGAAGCGGGGGTCGCCCGCCTCGGCCCAGCTGATCAGGCGGGCCACCGCGCGGCGGTCGCCCCCGAGCAAGCGCTCGACGATGTTCGGCTTCGGTTCCACGTCGGTCGGTCGCCTCGGCGCCTACGCCATCACGCTGCGCGCGATCACGATGCGCTGGATGTCCGTCGCGCCCTCGTAGATCTCGGTGATGCGCGCGTCGCGGAACAGGCGCTCGACCTCGAAGTCGTCGGTGTAGCCGGCGCCGCCGTGGATCTGCAGGCACTCGTCCGCGGCGAAGTTCGCCGACTGGGACGCGAACAGCTTCGCCTTGGCCGCCGCTTCCGACACGCGGTCGCCCGCGTCGCGGATCAGCGCCGCGCGGTGCGTCAAGAGGCGCGCCGCGTCGATGCGCGTCGACATGTCCGCGATCTTCCACTGGATCGCCTGGAAGTCGCCGATCGGGCGGCCGAACTGCTCGCGCTCCTTGGCGTAGCGGACCGACGCCTCGAGGCACGCGCGGCCGATGCCGATCGACTGCGACGCGATGCCGATGCGGCCGCCGTCCAGCGTGTCCATCGCGATCATGAAGCCCTTGTTCTCCTCGCCGAGCAGCGCGTCCGCGGGCAGGCGCACGCCCTCGAACAGGATCTCGGTCGTGGACGAGCCGCGGATGCCGGTCTTCTTCTCGGTCTTGCCGATCTTCACGCCGGGCGTGTCGAGCGGGACGAGGAAGGCGGAGATGCCCTTCGCCTTCGAGACCTCCTGGTTCGTGCGCGCGTAGACGATCGCCAGCTTCGCGATGCCGCCGTTCGTCACCCACACCTTGGTGCCGTCGAGCACCCACTCGTCGCCGTCCTTCTTCGCGGTCGTGACGAGCGCGGCGGCGTCGGACCCGGCGTTCGGCTCGGTCAGGCAGTAGCAACCGATCGTCTCGCCGCTGGCGAGGCCGGGCAGGTACTTCTGCATCTGCTCCTTGGTGCCGAAGCGCTTGATCGGCGCGCCCAGCAGCGAGTTGTGCACCGACAGCGTCACGCCCGTCGCCGCGCAGGCCGCGTTGATCTCCTCCAGCACGAGCGACAGCTCGAGGTTGCCCAGGCCGGCGCCCCCGTACTCCTCGCCGATCGTCAGGCCCCACAGGCCGAGCTCCGCGATCATCTGGAAGACCTCGGGGTCGATGCGGCCCTGTTCGTCGTGCTTGCGGGCGCGCGGGAGCAGCTCGTTCTGCGCGAAGTCGCGCGCCATGTCGCGCACGAGGCGCTGCTCCTCGGTCAGTTGGAAGTCCATCGTCGTCTCTCGGGGGGTCGTTCGTTCGCGGTCGCGGGTCGGTGGAGGGTGCAGCGCGGCGCTACTCGTAGTCGTAGAAGCCCTTGCCGGTCTTCCGGCCCAGGCGGCCGGCGGCGACCATGCGGCGCAGCAGCGGGCACGGCCGGTACTTGTCGTCGCCGAGGCCCTTGTGCAGCACCTCGAGGATGTCGAGGCACACGTCGAGGCCGATCAGGTCGGCGAGCGTCAGCGGACCCATGGGGTGCGCCATGCCCAGCTTCATCACGGTGTCGATGCCTTCCTTCGTGGCGACGCCTTCCATCAAGCAGAAGACGGCCTCGTTGATCATCGGCATCAGCACGCGGTTCGAGACGAAGCCGGGGTAGTCGTTCGCCTCGACGGGGACCTTGCCGATCGCCTCGCTGCAGGCGACGACGGCGGCGGTCGTCTCGTCCGACGTCTCCTGCCCGCGGATCACCTCGACGAGCTTCATCACCGGCACCGGGTTCATGAAGTGCATGCCGATCACCTTGTCGGGCCGCTTCGTGTTCGCGGCGATCTCGGTGATCGAGATCGAGGAGGTGTTCGTCGCCAGGATCGCCTCGGACGCGAGTTGTTCGTCCAGCGCGCGGAAGATCTTGGCCTTCAGGTCGGCGCGCTCCGACACCGCCTCCACGACGAGACCCTCGTCCCCGAGGGCCTGCATGTCGGTCGTCGCGGTGATGCGGCCGAGGGCGTCCTGCGCGTCCTGCTCGGACATGCCGCCCTTCTTGACGACGCGGCCGAGGTTCTTCTCGATCGACGAGAGGCCGCGGTCCAGCGCCGCCTGGTCGAGGTCGACCATCGACACCTTCGAGCCGTTCGACGCGAAGACCTGCACGATGCCGTTGCCCATCGTGCCGGCGCCGATCACGGCGACCTTCTGGAACATGGGGGCGGTCATCAGGCGATCCTCTCGACGGCCAGGGACACGGCGTTGCCGCCGCCGAGGCACAGGGAGGCCATGCCCTTGTGCGCGTCGTTCTGCTGCATCGCGGAGAGCAGCGTGGTCAACACGCGCGCGCCCGACGCGCCGATCGGGTGGCCCAGCGCGACGGCGCCGCCGTTCACGTTCACCTTGCCGGGGTCGAGCTCCAGCTTGCGCGTCAGCGCGACCGCGGCGGCGGAGAACGCCTCGTTGATCTCGTGCAGGTCGAAGTCCGACGGCTTCATGCCCAGCTTCTCGGCGCACTTGGTGATCGAGTGCTCCGGCGCCATCATCACCCACTCGGGCGCGCAGCCGCCGGTGGCGTAGGCGGTGACCTTCGCGAGCGGCGTGCAGCCGAGCTCCTGCGCCTTGTCCGCGCTCATCACGACCAGCGCCGACGCGCCGTCGTTGATCGCCGACGCGTTCGCGGCGGTGACCGTGCCGTCCTTCTTGAAGGCGGGCCGCATGCCGGCGATCGACTCCGCCGTCATGCCGTTGCGGATCGTCTCGTCGGTCGTGAACGCGATCGGGTCCGCCTTGCGCTGCGGGACCTGGATCGTGAACTTCTCGGCGTCGAACTTGCCGGCGGCCGTCGCGGCTTCCGCCTTCTGGTGCGACAGCGCGGCGAACTCGTCCTGCGCGGCGCGGCTGACGTCCAGCTCGGACGCGACCAGCTCGCCGGTCATGCCCATGTGGAAGTCGTTGTAGATGTCCCACAGCCCGTCGTGGACCATCGAGTCCAGCAGCTGACCATGGCCCAACCGCACGCCGGCGCGCGCCTCGGGCAGGAGGTACGGCGCGTTCGTCATGCTCTCCATGCCGCCCGCGGCGACGACGTCCGCGTCACCGGCCTTGATCGCCTGCGCGGCGAGCATCACGG
>JAUHYB010000261.1 GCA_030426745.1 bacterium | reverse complement strand
CGTCCACCGCGAAGCGCGCGCGGGTCGCGACCAGGAGGCGCGCGCTCTCCTCCGCCGCGGGTCGCGCGCCGCGCTCCAGGCGTTCGCGCGCCGCGACTTCACGCTCGCGCGCCGCGGCGTGCGCGGTCCGCACCGCGAGCAGTTCGTCCTCGACGCGCTCGCGCGCCGCTTCGCGCTCGACGCGCGCCGCCTCGAGCTCGCCGTCCAGCGAGCCGGGCCACGGGATGCCCGCGGCGGCGACGGCGCCGACCAGGAAGTCGGGGTCGCCCCAGAACAGGTGCGGGCCGAGCCCGAGGTCCGGCCAGCGCTGCGCCGCGACGTCGCGCAAGCGCGCCTCGGCGATGGCGTAGTCCAGCAACAGACCGCGCAGGCGCGGGACGCGCTCCAGCAGCTCGGCCTCGGTCGGAACGGCGTCCGCGTCCGCGTCCGCGTCCGCGGGCCACGCCGCCAGCGTGTCGACGCCGGGCGCCGCCAGCGCCGCCGCGTCGGGCGCGAGCCCCGCGGCCGTCGCCAGGTCCTCGCGCGCTCGCGCGACCTCGGACGCCGCCGCCGCGCGCCGGTCGTCCAGGCGCTGCAGCGCGATGCGCGCGCGCGCCAGCGCGCCGGCGGAGAGCCGGCCGTTGCGCTCGAGCACCTCGATGCGCACCAGCGCGTCCCCGGCGTCCTCGGCCAGCGCGTCCAGCCGCGCCTCCACGCCGCGCGCCGTCGCGAGGCGGACGCGCGCGCGGTCGACGTCGAAGCGCGCGGCCCACATCGCCTCCTCCAGACCGCTCAGCGCCGCGCGGGACTCCGCGTCGGCCAGCACGCGCGCCGACGCCGCGGGGCCGAGCCCGAGGATCCCGATCAGGTCGAAGGTGAACATCACCCGCGTGTTCGCGCCCGGGTCCCCGAGGTCGCGCACCTCCGCCGCGCCGCGGATCGGCCCGGGCATGCCGGCCGATCCCGCGCGCGCTCGCGCCGCCTCCCAGCGCCGCCGCGCCGCGCGGGTGGCGGGCGACCACGCCCAGGCGCAGGCGTGCCAGAACTCGGCGCGAGACGGGTCGCGCAGCGCGTCGGCGGACGGCTGCTCGATCGCGAGCGGTTGCAGGCCCGCCAGCTCGAGCGCGGAACGCAACTCGTCGGGGGACGCGTCACGCGACGTGACGGCCTGCGCCAGCGACTCGTGGTCGAGCGGCGCGGGCTGCGGCGCGCGGCACGCGCCGACCGTCAAGGACAGCAGGAGGGGCGCGACGAACGGTCGCGCACGAAGCGATACGGATGTGGACACGAGGACTCCGCCGAAGCAGGAACGCGGGACGAAGACGAGGCGCACGAAGGCGCCCACGACGGGCGAAGCCCGTGTCTAGATCCGCAGCGGAGTCGGGGCCCGCCCGGGTGGCGGGCCGGCCAGCACGACGGCCGGGGGCGCGATTCGTCGGACGGGCGGCGCGAACCAGCGCGCCGCGGCGACGGGCAGCAAGGGCGGGGGCGCGAGCGCCAGGCCGCTGTCCGCCGACTGCGGGGTGCGGAGCCCGGTGCGGTCGACGCGGATGTCGAAGCAGCACCCTTCGCACTCGTGGTCCGGCGTCGCGACGGACAGGTCCGGCGCGGACGTCGGCTCGGTGCAGCACCCGCCGGCGACCTCGTGCGACTCGGACACGCCGGTGCACCCGTCCTGATAGTCGATCCAGTCGTGCAGACACATGTGCAGCGAGTCGCCGCCCCGGAACAGCAGTCCGGGGATCATGGCGAGCACGACGAGCACCAGTCGCATTCGATCGGATCGGGTCATCACGTACGGGTCAGTCTATCGGACGATCCACGGCCCCGTCATCAGTCCTCTTCTCCGGCTTCTTCGCGGTCACCGCGGATCGGCCGAGGCCGGCGCGGGGGCCGTATCCGGCGCGCGAACGGGCCGGACACGCCCCGTTCCCGGCCCCTCGCCCGCCCTCGGCCCCGCGCCCGACCCCGCGCCCGGCCCCGCGCCCGACCCCGCGCCCGGCCCCGGCCCGAGCCGCATCCGACCCGCGCCCGCCGGGCGGACCGTGAACCGGCCCCGGGTCCGCCTGGCCGCCGCGCCCGCGGCTAGAACAACCGCGCGTCGTCCCGCTCGACGCCGTCCACGACGACCTCGAACTCCTCGAGCGCCGCCCGCAGCTGCGCGGGCGTCGGCGCGCCGGAGCCGCGCGCCAGGAAGACGACCGTCTCCGGTCCGCAGAAGACGTCCACGACGCCGTCGAAGTCCCTCATCAAGGCCGCACGGACCTCGCCGGAGGTGGTCGCTCACGTGAACTTCGGCGTCTTCGCGACGTAGGCGCGCGCGGCGCGCGGCAGCTCCTCGGTGGAGAGCCCCTCGAAGGTCAGGCCGACCTCCTCGACGGCCGCCTTCGCGCGCGCCTCGGTCAGGGTCGCGCCGTCCGCCAGCACCAGCGTCGCGCGCGCGCCGTTCATCATCAGTCGGTCGACGCCTTCCAGGCTCTCCATGGCCGCACGGGCCTTGGCGGAGGCGCCTCAGCCGCCGCCGGACGCCTCGACGACGCGGACGGTCAGCGGCGCGGTGCGCGCGGCGACGCCGCCGTCCGCGCCGCGCGTGGAGGTGGTGGAACACGCCGCCAGGCCGAGGCCGGCGACGAGCAGGGTGGTGCGCAGTCCGTGCATGTGGAGCTCGCTCGTGGGTTCGCGACGAAGGGGCGGCGCGGGGAACCTCCCCGCGCCGCCCCTTCGATACGCGAAGCTCGCGGCGCCGCGAGTCACGGTCCGGTAACGGCTGCTTCGCCGCGCGGCGCGTCGCTACTCGACGGAGATCGCCGAGGCCTCGACGTAGGAGATCTCGATGCGGTCGCCGGGCTTCAAGCCGTCGACGAACGCGCGGCCCTCGTCGCGCTGCGCCTCGACGGCGCGCAGGTTCCCCGCCGGATCGGTGAAGGTCACGACGTGGGTCTCGCGGTCGACCGTCTTCACGACGACGGTCATCGTCATGCCCGCGCCGATCCCGGCGCCCGGCTTGTCGCCCTCGGCCGCGCGCGCGGCGGCCAGGTCGAGCTCCTCCTCGGTGTCCGCCTCGTCGTCGGCCAGCTTCCGCGCGTGCAGCGCGATCGTGTAACGCGACGTGATCGTGTCGCCGACCTCGAGCTGGTCGAAGTTGCGGATGACGGGGCCCGCGAGGACGGTCATGCGCTCGCCCGCGTCGTTCTCGACGACGAACTCCCGCGCGTCGCGGTCGATCGCGACGATGCGCGCGTGGGCCTCGACCTCGTCGACGAGCTCGACGTGGTCGGGCGCCGCGGCCGGCGCGGTGCAAGCGGCGAGGAGGGCGGCCAGGGCGGGGAGGGTGCGCAACGTGCGGAGCATGGTTCGACTCGCGGTTCGGGAGTGCGGAGCGGGTTCGGTCCACGGCCGCGCGCCGAGGCAGCGAGCGGCGCCGTGGTGCGAGAGGTGTAGCGAATCGCGCCTGCCGCCGCCATCGGGACCCGGGTCAGAAGCGCCCCGCGCTCGGCAGGACGCACCCCTCGCCCCCGCGCTGCGCGCACAGCACGTAGCGCAGTTGCTGCGACCAGAACGCCATCGCGTCGTCCACCGCCTTCCACGACTCCCACGCGCCGACGATGTGGCGCGTGCCGATGCGGCGGTCGACGGACTCCATCAGCACCGCCGCCGACGTCGCGTCCATCACGCGCAGCTCCACCTGCGACGCGCCGGCGAAGGGCGGCTTCAGCCCCACGTAGGCCTGCAACGCCCCCACCGTGTGCGAGAACGGCACGGCCGACGTGATCACGTTCATCACCGGCGCGGCGCGCGTGATCTCGGTGACCGCGACCTGCACGCGCAAGGTGTCTGCCGCCGGCGCGTCGACCAGCTCGTAGTCCTCGCCCAGCGACTGCCGCAGCAGCACCGCGAAGTTGTTCGCCACGCGTTGCGCGTCGTCCAGCGAGATCGACATCGCCTCGCCCTCCGCGCGCCAGATCGTCACGGGGTCGACCAGCACGCGCCGGTATCGCGGCCACGCGACGCCGTCCGCGAGGAACAGGTGCTCGGGGAAGCCGGGCTCGTGCACCGCCTCCAGGTCCGACGTGTCGCCCAGGAAGCCGGACGGGCGCGGTTCGGCCGACCGCAGGGACGTGCAGGCGAGCGAACACGCCGCGAAGA
Organism: bacterium; assembly: GCA_030426745.1. Classification (GTDB taxonomy): domain Bacteria; phylum Planctomycetota; class UBA1135; order UBA1135; genus JACKHV01. The sequence continues at coordinate 790 of JAUHYB010000261.1, read as the reverse complement.
CGAGCGCGGCGGCGGCGGAGCGTCTCTTCATACGCCACAGGCTAGCGTCGCGCCTTCCGGATCGCGCCCCGCTCTGGTATGCATGTTCCAGCTCGCCCCCGCTCCTCCACCGTGCTGCACCGCGTCGACTACCGCTTCCGCACCTACGACGGCCCCGCGCCGGAGGCCACCCTGCAGCTCGAGCGCGACGGCTTCTGCCTGGTCGAAGGCTTGCTGTCCGCGGACGAGCTCGCGCGGCTGCGCGACGACGTCCTGCGCGTCTTCGACGAGGTGCCCGGCGACCTGCGCGCGGGCCGGCCGAGCCCGGAGGCGGCGGACATGTACCGCTACGAGATGTACAACCGCAGCGCGGTCGCGCAGGAGGTCACGGGCCACCCGCGCATCCTCGAGATCGTCGAGCCGCTGCTGGGCGACAACTGCCACGTGATCTCGAGCACGGCGTGGCGCAACCCGGCGAACGTCGAGCACGCGCCGCGCGGACAGGAGTGGCACTCCGACGCGGGGCCGCACGTGCCGCGACCGCCGGGCGTCCCGTGGCCCGACGCGATCCCCTACCCGATCTTCGCCGTGGCGACGCACGTCTTCCTGGACGACTGCGGGCCGGACGACGGCCCGACGGCGCTGGTGCCCGGCAGCCACAAGTCCGGGCTGCCGCCGCCGCGTGAGCAGGAGTGGGACCTGGCGCTCGAGTACGACGGGCGCGAGAGCTTCGCGTGCCTCGCGCGCGCCGGCGACGTCGCCATGTTCGTCTCGGACGTCTGGCACCGACGCCTGCCGCCTACCGAAGGCT
>JAUHYB010000260.1 GCA_030426745.1 bacterium | reverse complement strand
TGAAGAAGTGATCCATGACTGAACAAGACAACGGGGCCGAGCTCCCGAACTCCGACAAGCCCGCCGAGTACGGCGCCGGCTCCATCCGCGTCCTCGAGGGTCTCGAGGCGGTGCGCGTGCGCCCGGCGATGTACATCGGCGACACGGACACGCGCGGTCTGCACCACCTGATCTGGGAGGTCGTGGACAACGCGATGGACGAGGCGCTCGCCGGCTACGCGAACACCTGCGACGTCACGATCCACGAGGACGGCTCGGTGTCCGTCGAGGACGACGGCCGCGGCATCCCGGTCGCGATCCACGAGTCCGAGGGCGTCCCCGCCGTCGAGGTCGTGCTGACCAAGCTGCACGCGGGCGGCAAGTTCGACAGCGGCGCCTACAAGGTGTCGGGCGGCTTGCACGGCGTCGGCGTGTCGTGCGTGAACGCGCTGTCCGAGTGGCTCGAGGTCTGGGTGCACTCCGGCGGCAAGGTCCACCACATGCGCTTCGAGCGCGGCGAGCGCGTCAAGGAGCTGACGGTCGTCGGCGACACCGACCACACCGGCACGCGCGTGCGCTTCAAGCCGGACGACCAGATCTTCAGCGTGCTGGAGATCGACTACGAGATCGTGTCGAAGCGCCTGCGCGAGATGGCCTACCTGATGGGCACGCGCGGCGTGAAGATCGACCTCCACGACGAGCGCACCGGTCACAAGGAACACCTCGAGTACCCCGAGGGCCTGCTGGCGTTCGTCGCGAACGTCAACGCGAAGAAGAACGCGCTGCACGAGGACGTCGTGCACTTCACGAAGGCCGTGCCGTCCCCCGACGACCCGAAGGTCGAGTACGAGGTCGAGCTCGCGCTGCAGTACACCGACGCCTACCAGGAGACGGTGTTCACCTTCGCGAACAACATCAACACGCACGGCGGCGGCACGCACCTCGCCGGCCTGCGCGCGGGCCTGACGCGGACGCTGAACAACTACGCCAAGAACGAGAAGCTGGTGAAGGACGCGTCCAAGCTGCCTTCCGGCGACGACTTCCGCGAAGGCCTGACAGCCGTGCTGTCGGTGAAGGTCCCCGAGCCGCAGTTCGAGGGCCAGACCAAGGACAAGCTGGGCAACCGCGAGGTGCAGGGCATCGTCGAGTCGGTCGTCGGCGAGATGTTCTCGACCTACCTCGAGGAACACCCGACGTCGGCGAAGGCGGTCGTGAACAAGGCGCTGCGCGCGATGCAAGCGCGCGAAGCGGCGCGCAAGGCGCGCGAGCTGGTGCGACGCAAGTCGGCGCTCGCGTCGGGCAACCTGCCCGGCAAGCTCGCCGACTGCCAGTCGAAGGACCTGGAGCAGTCCGAGGTCTACCTGGTCGAGGGTGACTCCGCGGGCGGCTCGGCCAAGATGGGCCGCGACCGGCACTTCCAGGCCGTGTTGCCGCTCAAGGGTAAGATCCTGAACGTCGAGAAAGCGCGGCTGGACAAGATGCTCGGCCACTCCGAGATCCAGCTGATCATCTCGGCGCTCGGCTGCGGCATCGCCGACGAGTTCGACATCGAGAAGCTGCGCTACGGCAAGACGATCATCATGACGGACGCGGACGTCGACGGTTCGCACATCCGCACGCTGCTGTTGACGTTCTTCTTCCGCCACATGCGCGAGCTGGTCGACACCGGCCGCCTCTACATCGCGCAGCCGCCGCTCTACAAGGTCAAGCACAAGAAGACCGAGCGCTACCTCACGACGGACCCGCAGCTGCGCGAGTTCATCACCGAGATCGGCCTCGACTCGCTGGAGCTCTTCGACGTCACGGCGGACAGGGCGTTCACCGGGCCGGAGCTGCGCGAGCTCGTGCGCAACCTGCGCAAGCTCGAGGACCTGCTCGCGGCCGCCTACCCGAACTGGGCGGACGTGCCCGCCGAGGAGCTGATCGACCGCTGGAACGGCGAGACGCTGCCGATGCACTGGGCGCGCTTCGGCGAGGAGCACCTGTTCTTCGACACGGCGTCCGAGCTGTCGGACTACCTCGACCTGCGCCGCAAGACGGCGGACGGCGAGCTCGCGGTCTACGACGGCCCCGAGTCGTCGATCACCCGCGACAACGCGGACGTCGTCACCTGCCACATCGCGCACCACGAGGAGCTGAAGAACCTGCTGACCGCGATCGGGGCGCAGGGCGTGATGTTCCAGGGCGGCGGTCAGTGGCGCGTGAAGGCCGGCAAGACCGACTCGATGCCGACGAACCTCGTGCAACTCGCGCGCACGGTGCGCTCCTCCGCCCAGGAGGAGGTCGACATCCAGCGCTACAAGGGTCTGGGCGAGATGGACGCCGACCAGCTGTGGGAGTCGACGATGGACCCGTCGCGGCGCACGCTCTACCAGGTGTCCATGGAGGACGCGATGGCGGCCGACGAGATCTTCACGATCCTGATGTCGGACGGCGTCGAGCAGCGCCGGGAGTACATCGAGCGGCACGCGCTCGAGGTCACGAACCTCGACGTCTAGGGCGCGCCGCGGGCGACGGCTCAGGGCGAACCGCGACGGGCGCCGATCCAAGGGGGTCGGCGCCCGTCGCCCGTTCCTCGGGGGTCGCGCTCCGGGGCCGATCCGCCGCGGCGGGGGATCCGGGCGATCCGCCGTCGTCGCGGGCGATCCGCGGCCCCGCGCGTCTCGCGCCCCCGCCGCCGCGACCCCGGCCCGGCCCCGGCGCCGACATCGGGCTCCAGCCCGGCGCCGCCCGGGGCCGATAGGCACGGAGCAGGTCCCGCCCGCTCCCCCGGTCCCCACCCGCGCCGCATCGTGAAGCACACCCAACGCCTCGGATACCAACGCCTCGCCGAAGTCCTCATGGAACGCGGCCTCGTCGAGGCCCAGGCCGTCCGTGACGCGCTGGAGATGGGTCAGCGCGGCAGCCTGCCCTTCCCCGAGGCGCTCGTCTCCGCCAGCCTGGTCGCCGACTGGGAGCTCTCGCGCATCGTCTGCGAGGTCTTCAACCTGCCCTTCCTGCCGGTGGAGATCGCCGACCCGGACCCGGCCGCCCGCCAGGGCCTGGACGAGGGCTTCCTGCAGGAGCACGGCCTGGTGCCGCTCTCGCGCTACGGGAACATCCTGACCGTCGCCATGCCGGCCGTCGTGCCGGCCGAGATCCTGTCGCAGGTCGGCGCGGGCTCGAACCTCGCGATCAGCCCGGTCGTCGGCACCGTCCGCACGAACCGCCGCTGGATCGAGGAGCACCTCTCGCCCCAGGGCCCGCTGCCGTCGGAGGTCGACCTCTCCGACATGGCCGCCGAGGGCGAGGACGGCGAGTGGGCGAACATCTTCGACGAGGGCGACGCCGCCGTGCAGCTCGAGCTGACGGACGAGGCCGACGACGAGACCGGCCTCTCGCTCGACACCGGCGAGGAGAGCCTGACGCTCGACCTCGGTGAGGGTGACGACGGCGAGGCGCAGTCGATCCAGCTCGACCTGGGCGACGACACGCAGAACGCGTAGAGCGCGCGCGGACGGCCTCCGCGGGCCCGCCCGACCGGACCGTCGGTTCCGGAACGCGGCGACGATGGCGCGATTGGCTCCGAGGGTCTAGCCTCGACTCCGCTCGCCACGTCCCCGGGAGGAGGTCCCGCCATGTCCGCCGCTCGCCTCGCTTCGCTGGTCGCGTCCGCCCTGCTGTTCACCGCTCCGCTCTTCGCGCAGACGACCTGGATCGTCGACGACGACGGCGGAACGGGCGTCGACTTCACGACGCTGACCGCCGCGGTCTCCGCCGCGAGCTCGGGGGACCGCATCTTGATCCACTCGGGCAGCTACCCCGGGGACATCACGACCTCGAAGGGCCTCACGATCCTGAGCACGGGCCCGAGCCCCAACGCCTACATCGCCGGCAGCGTCACCTTCCACGACGTCCCGCGCGGCCAGCGCGTGCGGTTGTGCGACCTGCGCCTGTTCTCGCTCGACCTCGAGCGCTGCTACGGAACGGTGGTCGCCACGAAACTGCGCGTGGACAGTCCGAGCGGTCCGCTCGGCGGCGCGGCGATCACCGACTGCGCGAACGTGCGCTTCACGGATTGCCAGATCTGGGGCTGGAAGTCGCGCCCCGGCGTCACCGTGCGCTCGTCGCGCGTCGAGTTCACCTCCTGCTACGTGCGCGGCGGCTGGGGCAACCTCGGGCAGCCGCACCTGGTACCAGGGGAAGGAACTCGCGGGATGGTGGTCGCCGATCGCGCGATCGTGAGCCTCGGCTGTTCCGTCGTCGATGGCGGCGACGGGTCGTGGAACTTGCCGGGAGGATGGGGCGCGCCCGGCGGCCTCGGGATGCTCGTCGAGCCGACCGCGCGGGTCCACGCCCGCTCCGACGGACCCGCGTCCGTGAACGGCGGTCGCGGCGGGCTGGGCAGTGATCGACTCGGCAAGCAGGACGGTTGGGGTGGGATGGGCGTGGTCAACGACGGCTGGATGCTGCGCTCGAACACCTACTTCATCGGCGGTCACGAGGGCTTCGAGACGGAGGGTCCGGCCTACGGCGGAATCGGGGTGGTGATCGACCAGGACCCGCACTTCCCCGCATTGCGTGCGACCGTGGACGCGGCGGTGGCAGGGGAAGCCCGGCTCCGCGTCTCCGGTGAACCCGGTGACGCCGTCTCTCTGCTGGTCGGGGAACGCGCAGCGATCAACACGGTGCCCGGCTTCGATCCGATCCTGCTCATCGACATCGACGACGTCGTCTTCATCGGGACGATCCCCGCGAACGGTGAGCTGCTGCACACCTTCGACGCGCCCGCGGGCTGGGTCCCCGGCGACCTCGTCGCGCTGCAAGCGATGGTGTTGACGGCGGAGGGCTACCGCCTGTCGAACTCCGCGGCGGTCGTTCTGCGCTGACGCGTCCCGTCGCCGGAACCATCGTTCCGTGGGTGTCTCTCGCCCCTGGAACGCGGGACGAGAGCGCGCCCTTTGCGGGATCCGCGTG
>JAUHYB010000013.1 GCA_030426745.1 bacterium | reverse complement strand
CCGGTGCTGTCGGAGGACGCGCGCGTGTTCGCGCTCGACGTCGACCGCTTCGCGCTGGAGGGCGCGTCGCGCACCTTCCACGGCCGCGACGTGTTCTCGCCCGCCGCCGCGGCGCTGGCGGGCGGCACGCCGCCGGCCGAGATGGGCGAGCCCGCGGGCGAGTGGCTTCACGCCGGCTTCCCCGGACCCTCGCGCACGCCGGACGGCTGGCGCACCGAGGTGCTCTTCGCCGATCGCTTCGGCAACCTGATCACGCCGCTGACCGTCCCGCGCGAGGCGCTCGTCGGCGGCCGGTGGACGGTCGAGGTGCGCGGCCGCGAGGTGCCGCTGGTCGAGACGTACGCGGATGTGGAGGGCGGTGAGCTGCTGGCTCTGATAGGGTCCTGCGGCAGCCTGGAGGTGTCCCGGGCCGGCGGCGACGCCCGCGCGGCCCTCGACGCGTCACCCGGCGACGAAGTGCGCTTGCGGAGGATCGAGTAGCGGGATGCGGAACGAGGCGATGAAGATCGACAAGGTGTCGGCGCTCGGCGTGCCGATGGACCTCGGCGGCGGACGCCGCGGCGTGGACATGGGCCCCAGCGCGATGCGCATCGCCGGGCTGGAGCGGGCGGTGCGCTCGCTGGGCCTCGACTTCGAGGACCTGGGCACGGTCGCCGTCGACGCGCCCGAGCGCCGCGACCCGCGCGACCCGAAGGCGCGCTTCCTGAACGAGATCGCCGCGTGCTGCCGCGAGCTGCGGCGCGAGGTCGAAGGCGTCCTGGAGGGCGGCACCTTCCCGCTGGTGATCGGCGGCGACCACTCGATCGCGGTCGGCACCGTCGCGGGCATCTCGTCGCACCACCACGCGAAGGGCGAGAAGGTCGGCCTGATCTGGTTCGACGCCCACAGCGACATGAACACGCCCGAGACCAGCCCGTCGGGCAACATCCACGGCATGCCGCTCGCGGCGATCCTCGGGCACGGGCCCGACGAGCTCGTGAAGTGCGGCACGCGCACGCCGATGGTCGACGTCGAGAACGCGGTGCTGGTCGGCGTGCGCTCGATCGACCCGACCGAGCGCGCCCTGGTGCTCGACAGCGGGATCAAGTGCTACACCATGCGCGAGGTGGACATGCTCGGCATGCACCGCGTGATGAAGGAGGCGATCGAGCGGGCCACCGACGGCACCGCCGGCTTCCACCTGTCGTTCGACCTGGACGGCACCGACCCCTCGGTCGCGCCCGGCGTCGGCACGCCGGTGCCCGGCGGCACGAACTACCGCGAGTCGCACCTCGTTATGGAGATGGCGGCCGCGTCGGGCAAGCTGCTCGGCCTCGAGATGACCGAGATCAACCCGATCCTCGACGAGCGCAACGCCACCGCGCGCGCCGCGGTCGAGCTCGTGCTGTCCGCCCTCGGCAAGACGATCCTCTAGCTCCCCCCCGACGGAACGATCCCCCCGGCGTGTTCGCGATCACCAAGAGCGTCGTCTCCCAGAAGCGACTGTTGAAGGACCTCGTCGTCCGCGACCTGAAGGCGCGGTACGTGGGGTCCAGCATGGGCTTCTTCTGGTCGGTCGTCTTTCCGATCCTGAACCTGTTCGTCTACATGTTCGTGTTCAAGACCGTCTTGAACATGCGGTGGTCGGACTTCTCGTCGGACGGCGAGGTGCCCCTGATCATGCTCGTGGGCATCTTGATCTGGGTGGCGTTCTCCGAGACCGTCTCGCGCACGACGAACTGCCTGGTCGAGAACGCGAACCTGATCCAGAAGGTCGTCTTCCCGTCGGAGGTCCTGCCGATCTACCTGACCGGCTCCAGCCTGGTGAACATGACGCTGGGCATCCTCGTCGCGATCGTGGGCGTCGTCTGGTTCGCGTACGTCTCGCCGACGGTCATCGATTGGGAGGCGGTCCGCACCAACCTGGAGCCGGGCGAGCCGATGCCGCGGGTGATGGGGCTGTCCGCCTCGCTCGTCGTGCTGCCGCTCCTGTACGCGATGCAGGCGCTGTTCACGATCGGCCTCGGGTACTTCCTGGCCACGCTGAACCTCTTGCTGCGCGACACCTACCACCTGGTCGGCGTGTTCCTCACCGTCTGGATGTTCGGCACGCCGATCTTCTACCCGTCGCTGATGGTCGAGCGCGCGGGATTCGGGTGGCTCCTGAACCTCAACCCGATGTACTGGCTGATCGAGTCGTACCGGGAGGTGTTGATCTACGGCGCGTGGCCGGATCCGATGTTCCTCGCGCGGTTCGCGGTGGCGGCGGTCGTCTTCTACGCCTGCGGCGCCGCCTTCTTCCACGCCCAGAAAGACCGCTTCCCCGACCTGCTCTAGATGTCGCACGCCACACGAACCGAAGCGCGCGAGGTGAACAGCGTCGGCGCGTCGACCAGCGCGATCCACTGCCAGGACCTGTCGAAGGCCTACCAGCTGTACGACAAGCCGATGCACCGGCTGTGGGACCTGATGAAGCTCGGCGGGCCGCGGTACCGCGAGTTCTGGGCCGTGCGCAACGTCTACCTGGACATCCCGCACGGTTCGACCGTCGGCATCATCGGCGAGAACGGCGCGGGCAAGTCGACGCTGCTCAAGCTCCTCACCGGCATCACCAAGCCGACGACGGGCACGGTGAACGTGCAAGGGCGCGTCGCGTCGCTGCTGGAGCTGGGCGCGGGCTTCCACCCCGAGTTCTCCGGCCGCGAGAACATCTACCTGAACTGCTCGATCCTCGGCATGTCCGACGAGGAGATCGACGAGCGCTACCAGTCGATCGTCGACTTCTCGGAGCTCGGTGACTTCATCGAGCGCCCGGTCAAGACGTACAGCTCCGGCATGTACGTGCGCCTCGGGTTCTCCGTCGCGGCCTCGGTGAACCCGGACATCTTCATCATCGACGAGGCGCTGTCGGTGGGCGACGAGCACTTCAAGGGCAAGTGCACGAACCGGCTGAACGAGTTCCGCGACCAGGGCAAGACGATCGTCTTCGTCAGCCACGACATGGGCGCGGTCAAGTCGATGTGTCAGTGGGTCGTCCTGATGGACAAGGGCGAGGTCCTGGAGCAGGGCACCTCCGAGAAGGTCGCCGACCAGTACCTGAAGCGCGCCCACGCTCGCGGCAACGAGCGCCTGTCCGCGTTGAACCGCGGCACCAGCGAGTACCCGCGCTGGGGCACCGGCGAGATCGAGGTCACCGAGACCGAGATGCTGCACGGTGACGGCACCGAGAGCCACGTCTTCCGCACCGACGAGCCCTTCGGCGTCCGCCTGCGCTGGAAGGCCCACGCGGCCTGCGCCAAGCCCGTCTTCGGTCTGGGCGTCTATCGGTCCGATGGAACCTACGTGAACGGGTCCAACCACGAGTGGCGGCACGAGCCGATCGAGATCCCGAACGTCGCGGCCGGCGACGAGGGGGAGGTCGAGATGAGCTTCGAGAGCATGCCGCTGCTGCAGGGTCAGTACTACCTGACCAGCTTCGTGTACGACCACTCGAAGGCGGCGCCGACGGCGATCGACCACCGGGAGCACGTCCTGACCTTCGAAGTGCTGGACCCGCTGCATCACCAGCACGGCCTGCTGTACCTGCCGACGCTGTGGAGGTCTGTCCGCCGCTCGGCCGACGGCAGGGAGGACGTCCGCGAGTCCCGACGCTGATGGACGACTCCACGCGGATGCCCTTCGACCAGTACCAACGCTACCGGCTGGTGGCGGACGTGCTGGCGAACGTTCGGCCCGACGAGACGCCGCTCGAGGTGCTCGACGTGGGCGGGCGCACCGCGCTCCTGCGGCGCTTCCTGCCGAACGACCGCGTCGAGATGGTCGACGTCGAGGCGTCGGAGGAGGAAGGGCTCGTCATCGGATCCGGCGCGGCGCTGCCGTTCCAGGACAAGGCGTTCGACGCGGTCGTGTGCTTCGACACGCTGGAGCACGTGCCGCCGGACCTGCGCGACGCCTTCGTCGACGAGTGCGCGCGCGTGGCGAAGCGCTGGGTCGTGATCGCCGGCCCGTACCACACGCCGGAGGTCGCGCGCTCCGAGGAGCTGCTGCAGGAGTTCCTGCACGAGAAGCTGGGCGAGAAGCACCGCTACCTCGAGGAGCACCGCACCTACGGCCTGCCGGACCGCAAGGACACCGAGGCGCGACTGCGCGACGCGGGCGCGCGCGTGCGCTCGATCGGGCACGCGCGGCTCGACCGCTGGCTGGGGCTGATGTGCCTGTCGCTGTACATGGACCGCGACTCCGCGTTGCGCGGGATCGCCGGCGGCTTCCACCAGTTCTACAACGAGGCGCTGTACGCCTCGGACCACGCCAAGCCCGTGTACCGCCACGCGGTCGTCGCGGCCTTCGGCAAGGCGAAGCTGCCCAAGGCGGACGAGTTGCTGGGGCCCGAGGTCGCCCCGAAGGGCAGCCTGAAGCCGGTCGACCACCTGGTGCGCGAGCTGCTGTCGTTCGACTCGCAGCGCGACGTCGTGCGCGCGGAGTGGGAGCGCCTCGAGTCGGTCAACCGCGGCCTGGAGAAGGACCTGCAGGAGCACCGGGCGTCGCTCGAAGAGGCGCGCGCGGACCTCGCGGATCACAAGCGGACCCTCGGCGAGATGCGCCGGGAGCACGAGGAGTCGCTGGCCGCGCGCGACGCCGTGATCGAGGCGAAGGACGCGGGCCTCGCGGAGCTCCTGCAGCGCCTGGCGGAGACGCAGGCGGCCGCGGAGATCACCGGGGCGACGCTCCAGGGCAACCTGAAGGAGGCGTCGGAGGAAGCCGAGGTGTTGCGCAGGGACCTGGCCGAGCACGCCGAGACGCTGCGCGCGCAGCGCGAGGAGCTCGAGGCGAAGGCCGCCGGCATCGCGCAGCTCGAGGCCGAGCTGGAGCGCGAGCGCGCCGCGAGCGCCGCGCAGACGGAGCACCTGACGCAGGAACTCGAGCACCACCGCACCAGCCTCGGCGAGCTCGGGCGACTGCGGGGCGAGCTCGAGTCCGTCGTGAAGGAGCTCGAGGCGATCGTCGCGGACAAGGACAAGGCGATCGCCGACGTGCACGCGGAGCTCGAGCGCGAACGCAAGGACGGCGGCCGCACGATCGAGGTGCTGACCCGCGACCTGGACGCGCACCGCAAACACGCCGCCGCGCTGGAGGCGGAACGCGACGACTTCCAGCAGGAGGTCTCGCGCCTGCTCGGCCTGCTGCGCGCGGAGCGCATCAAGGCGCGCGAGCGCGAGAAGAGCGCGCACGCCGGCCTGGAGCTGCACCAGGAGGTGATGCGCGAGCAGGACGAGCTGTACCAGGACCAGCGCTCGGACGCGCAGGCCCTCGAGGAGGACCTGGGCGAGCACCGCGCGGTGCTCGAGCGCCTGCGCGCCGAGCTGGAGGAGACGCTGACGTCGCGCGAGACGCGCGAGGAGCAGCTGCGCCGGGAGATCGACCGCCACAACGCGGCCGTGTCCGCGCTGACCACGCACCTCGAGGAGGCGCAGGCCAACCTCGAGCGCGAGCGCGAGGCGCTCGCGAAGCTGCGCGCCGAGATGAACAGCCGCTGGCAGAGCCTGCTGCGGGCCGTGGCGCCCCGTCGTGAAGACGACGAATCGCGGCAGCAGTAACCGTCGCGAAGACGACGAATCGCGCGAGCGTCGACCGCCGCGAAGGCGATGACCCGCCCGCTACGGCCCCGCGGCCGCGCGCATCGGCCACAGCACCGGCAGGAGCGCGCAGGCCGCGACGAACAACAGGATCGTCAGCGGCGTCCCGACCCGCAGGTAGTCGCGGTACCGGTAGTCGCCCGGTCCCATCACCATCGCGTTCGCCTGGTGCGCGACCGGCGACATGAACGCGAGGCTCGCGCCGGTCAGCACGGCCATCACCAGCGCGCGGTCGTCCACGCCGAAGCGCTGCGCGATCGACAGCGCGACCGGGGCCATGATCACCGCCGCGGCGATGTGCGTCGTGACCTGCGTCAAGGCGGCCGTCGCCAGCATCAGCGCGCCGAGCACCAGGTACGGCCGGTCCGGGTCGGGCGTCACGCCGCGGAAGCGCTCGGCCAGCTCGTCGGCCAGCCCGCTCTGCTGGAACGCCTCGCCGAGGGCCAGCATCCCGCCGATCAGGAGCAGCGTCTGCCAGTCGATCTCGCGGTAGACCTCCTTCACCGGAACCGCGCCGGTGACCACCAGCACGAGCGCGCCGCCGACCGCCGCGACGGACAGCGGCATCCACGCGAGCAGCCCGACCAGCAGCACGACCGCGAGCACGGCCACGGTGATCCCCGCCGTCGGCGCGGGCCGACGCACCGGCTCGTCGTCCAGGATCAACAGCTCGCGCGAGCGCCGCACGCGCTCCACGTCGCGCTCGTGACCCTGGATCAACACGCCGTCGCCGACGTCCAGCGGCACCTCGGCGAAGCGGTTGTTCTGCACGGCGCCCGACTGCGACAGCGCGAGCACGTTCAACCCCGTGCGCTGCGCGAAGTCCGCCTCGTCGAGCGACTGGCCGACGAGCGCGCTGCCGGCGGGGATCACCGCCTCCACGAGCCGCACGTCCGCCGACCGCAGCTGCGTGTCGCCCAGCGTCGTGCTCTCGACCTTCTTCAAGCCGAGGCGCTCGCGCAGCCCGACGATGGCGTTCGGCGGCCCTTGCAGGATCAAGGTGTCGCCGCGCCGCAGCCGGTTGTACGGCCCCGGCGCCAGCACGCTGGTCGCGTCCGGACGCACGATGCCGAGCACGCTCACGTCGTGCGTCTCGAAGAAGTCCGCGTCGGCGAGGCTGCGGTTGATCAGCGTACTGGACGGCTCGATCAGCACCTCGGTCACGAACTCGGGCACGCGGTAGTGCTCGGACAGGCTCTCGTCCAGGCGCCCCTCCGGCAGCAGCTTGCGCCCGGGACCGACGAAGTACAGCGCGCCCAGGGCGAGCAGGATCAGGCCGTAGTGCGCGAACTCGAAGAGCGCGAACGGCGCGGCGCCCGACGCCTCCAGCACGCCGTTCACCGCCAGGTTCTTCGAGGTCGCGATCACCGTCACCAGGCCGCCCAGGAGCGAGCCGTAGGCGAGCGGCATCATCAGCCGCGACACCGGGATGCGCCGCGCGCGCGCGACGTTCGAGCAGACCGGGATCAGGATCGCGACGACGCCCGCGTTCGACAACACGGACGACAGGAGGCCGGACAGCAGCACGACGCGCACGACCAGCCCGCGCTCGCCGCCGCCCGCGTCCGCGAGCACGCGCTCGCCGATGCGCTCCGCCAGCCCGGACCGCGTCATCGCCGCGCCGAACACGTACATCGACGCCACCAGCATCACGGCCGGCGACGCGAGCCCGGCGAACGCCTGTTCCGGCGTCAGGCACTGCGTCGCGGCCAGCGCGACCGCGACGCCCAGCGCGATCAGGTCGTAGCGCAGCGCGTCCGTGACGAACAGCACCAGGCTGATCGCGAGCACGGCCAGCACGATGTGGGCGGGGTCGAACTCCATCGGGGGCCCGCAGGATGGCAGGGGTCCCGGGGGGGAGCAAGCGAGCCGCGCGGCGCGCGAACTGCGGCGCGCCGAGGGGGGTGGAGCGCGCGCGGGTGGGCTAGGATCGGCGCGGCGCGGCCCGTATGCTCCCGGGCCGCCTTCCCCGAGTCCGACCCCCGTGTCCGCGATCCTCCAAGACCTCAAGACCTTCGCGCAGCGCGCGTGCGCCTGGCTGCGGCCGCTCGGGCCCGAGCCCGACGTCGTCGTCTCCAGCCGCGTCCGCCTCGCGCGCAACGTCGAGGGCTTCCCGTTCGTCTCGCGCCTGGAGGGCGACCGCGCGGTGCAGCTGCGCGACGCGGCCCGCGCCGAGCTCGAGCGCGCCTGCGTGGGCGGCGACACGGTCTTCGTCGCGATGGAGGAGGCGCCGCCGCTCCTGCGCCTGCTCCTGCGCGAGCGCCACCTGACCAGCCGCGACCTGGCCCCGATCGAGGAGGGCGAGCGGACGCGCCCCGGCCGCGCCGTCGCCTTCGGCGAGGACGAGCAGGTCTCGGTGATGGTCAACGAGGAGGACCACCTGCGCATCCAGAGCGTCGTCCCGGGCTTCGACCTGGAGGCGGCGTGGGAAGCGGCGACGGCGCTCGACCGCACGCTCGAGCGCGGGTTGCCCTTCGCGCACACCGAGCAACTCGGCTACCTGACGGGCTGCCCGACGAACGTCGGCACGGGCCTGCGCGCGTCGGTGATGCTGCACTTGCCCGCGCTGTCGCTGGTGCGCCCCGAGCTGGAGAAGGTGTTCACCGCGGCGCAGCGCACGGGCCTCGCGGTGCGCGGCCTCTACGGCGAGGGCAGCCGCGCGGTCGGCGACTACTACCAGATCTCGAACCAGGTGACGCTCGGCCGCACCGAGACGCAGCTGATCGAGGACCTGCGCGCGCTGGTGCCCGTGATCGTGCGCTTCGAGCGGACCGTGCGCGACGCGCTGCTCGAGGAACAGCGCTCGGCGATCGCGGACCGCGTCGCGCGCTCGCACGGCCTGCTGCGGACGGCGCGCTCGATGGCGACCGACGCGGCGCTGGCGCACCTGTCGAACCTGCGGCTCGGTCTGCAGCTCGGGTTGTTCGACCAGGGCGACCTCGACGTGCTGAACCAGCTGCGCGTGCAGGTGCAGCCGGGCCACGTCCAGGCGCTGAACCAGGACCCGCTCGAGACCGACCCCCTCGACGCCAGCGCTCGCGACCAGCTGCGCGCGGCCTACCTGCGCCGGCGCCTGGCGAAGTAGCGGGGGACGCGCGGCCGCGCCGATCGGCCGCGAGGGCGCCGCTTTTGCCGCTTCGGGCTCATTCCGCGGGCCGTGGGGCCGATACCAGGGGGACGCCCCCGGTCCCGCCATGCTGTCCCTCCTCCTCTCGTGCGCCCTCAGCCAGGGCGCGGTGATCCCCGCCCAACCGGCGCTGGTCGAGGTCAAGCGCGGCCGCGCCCGGGTCGTCCGCGCGGACGGGGCCGAGCCGCTGTCGGCCGTGGACCCCGCCACGCAGGCGCCAGGTCCGGCCTACCTCGAGGTCTCGGCGGGATCGGTCGTGACCGTCTCCTGGCGCGGGCTCGCGACCCTGCGCTTCGAGGGCCCCGCGGCCTTCGAGTGGGAGGGCGGCGAGGCCGGCGGCGAGCTGGGCTGGCGCCTGGTCGACGCCGCGGCCCTCGAGGCCGAGGTCCGTCGCGGCGTCGCCCGCCTGGAGCTGCCGCTCGGCTGGCAGGGCGACCTGCGCGCCGGGGCCTACCACCTCGCGTCCACCGCCGACGGCGGGACGCGCGTCGTCCACCAGGCGGGCGAGGACCTGCGGCTGCGCTGCCTCGGCGGCGAGGGCGGGGCCAGGCCGCCGGTCTTCCTGCGCGCCGGTGAGACGGCGCGCCTGTCCACGCCTCCGGTCCTGCGGAGCCGCCCCGACACGACGGCCGCGGCGCCGGCCTGGCCGCGCTGCGAGTGGCCCTGGGGCCGCCACGGCGTCCCCGGACGCCCCGACCTCGGCGCGGGCCCGGCCTGGCACCCCGAGGCGGTGCGCTGGCCGTTCGGTCCGGCCGGAGACCCGCGGGCGGAGCCCTGGGACGCCGCCTCCTGGCCCTGGGACGGCCGCGGGACCGCGGTCGAGCCCGAGCCCGCCCCCGCGCGCGTCACGGCCCCGGTGGGCGCGGTGGACGCGGTGGAGCCGGCGCCGCTCACGGAGGCGCCCGAAGCGCCGGAGGCGACCGAGACGCCCGCGGAGGGCGACGCGGCCCCCGAGGGCCCGGACGGCGCTCCCGCGACGGAACCGACGACCGACGACGCGACCCCGAGCGTGGGGGAGCCGGCCGCCGCGCCGCCCGTCGTCGCCGCCGCGACCGAGCCGACCACCGAGACGGACGTCGAGCCGACGACGGAGCCCGCCCCGACCGAGGAGCCGGCGGCGGAGCCGATCGCCGCGCCCCCGGCGACACCGGAGGCGGCGCCCGAGGTCGCGACCGAGCCGGCGCCGGAATCGGAGGCCCCTTCCGTGGAGCCGGAGGGCCCCGCCGAGCCGCGCACGCCCGACGTCGTGACCAGCGGCCCCCTGCGGCACCGCCCGCACCCCGGCTTCACCGTCGCGCCGGCCGGCGAGGGCCTGTGGCGCGCCCGCGTCGCCGCCGACGCGAGCGAGCCCGCGGTCGTCCTGGGCAGCCGCTTCGACCTCTGGGTCCGGCCCGGCGGCTCGATCCTGGTCGACGCGAACGGCGCCCTGCGCAGTCACGAGGGCGCCGTCGAGCTGAAGCCGGCCGCGCGCCGCTAGCCGCGCCGGCCGGAGGAGGGTCCCGCTACTCGGGCCGCTCGAAGCCGCCCTGGATGTACTGGGTGATCGTCTTCACCTCCTCGCGCGAGTCGAGCAGGTCGGCGCGCAGGAGGTCCCGCAGGCTGAGCATCGCGACGACGCGGTCCTGGTCGTCGATCACCGGAGCGTGGCGGATGTGCCGCCGGCGCATCTCGCGCCGCACCTCGGAGGTGGGCATGCTCGCCTTGGCGAAGTAGAGGCCCTTGGTCATCACGTCCTCGAGCGGGGTCTCGCCCGGCACGCGGCCGGCGGCGACGACGCGGGTCATCAGGTCCCGCTCCGTGAAGATCCCCAGCGGCAGGCCCGAGCCGTCCCCGACGAGCACCGCGCCCACCCGGGCGTCCCGCATCGCGACGCAGGCCTCGAGGACGCTCGTGCCGGGGGGGAGGGAGAGGGGATCGTCCTCGGGGAGCAGGTCGCCGACGGGGTGCATGGGGTCTCCTGGTTCGGATGAGAAAGGACTCGCAACGGACGGACAGCCGACCGCCGAGCGGAATCGAACGCGATAACCGGCGGAAAGCGCGTTCGGTCGGGGATCGGGCTCCCCAGGAGCCACCCTAGCGCCCGCGAGGCCGCTCCTCCACGTTCGACGCCCCACCCCCGACCGGAGCCGGGAACGGGGCGTCGCGGGCCGCCTCGGCATCTCCGGGGCGGCGTGCCGGGGCGAGGGGGCTCAGGCCCGGGCGCGCTCGCGGGTCAGCTCGACCAGCTCGTGGACGACCTGCGAGAGGGTCGCGCCGTGGAGCTCGGGCTCGACGTCGAGGTCGCCGTCCTCGAGGTTCTGCCCGGTGCGCACGCCGGCCAGGCGGCAGCCCGCGCGCCAGCCGGCGGCCAGCTCGAGGGTCGAGTCGCCGATCACCCAGCTCGACTCGAGGTCGACGCCGTCGTGCTGCTTGGCGTGGTACATCGCGCCGGTGTTCGGCAGGAAGAAGACCGAGTCCTTGTCGTGCGGCGCCTTGCCGCGCTGGGGGTCGTCCAGGCAGGCGTAGTTGCGCGCGATCGGGACGCCGTAGGAGGAGAGGGCCTGCAGGAGGTCGCTCTCGAAGCGCTCCCAGGTGGACTCGCTGATGCGGCCCAGGGCGACGGACTCCTCGTTGCCCACGAGGTAGATCGTCCAGCCGGCCTGGTGGGCGCGGAACAGGCTCTCCAGGGCGCCGGGGGTGAAGCGCGCGTCGCGGAAGCGGGCGCACCAGCCCTTCTCGGGCCGCTCGAGCAGCGTGCCCCAGCGATCGACGAAGAGCGCGCGGCGCGGGCCGTCGGTGCCGGGGAGGGGGGCGAGGGGTCCGAAGTCGAAGGGCGAGTCGCTCGGTCGCATGTGCAGTGGGAGTCGGGGTCCGGGGCGCGGGGAACGAGTCCGTTCTCGACCGCTGCCGGCTCCGCTTGAGCGCAATCCCGCGAACAACCGAAACGAGACTGGCGGAACGCCCCGTTCCGTCCGATCCTCCCTGCGTCCCCGTGAGCGCCCCCCGCCGCATCGCCCTCGTCGTCAACCCGTTCACGCTGCGCGTGAAGGGCGGGACGCACGCGCCCCAGCTCGCCCGCGAGCTGCTCGGCCGGGGGAACGCGGTGCGCGGCTTCGGCGCGCCGGAGGGGCAGATCCCGCGCTCCGGCGAGGAGCTCGACGAGGAGGGCCGCCCGATCGGCGCCGGGCTCGGCGGCATCCTGCGCTTCCGTCCCGACCGCATCGTCGCCTACGACGCGCTGTCTCCCGCCGCCTTCCAGGGCGCGCGCGCGGCGCGGTCGCTGAAGGTGCCGCTCGTGCTCGTCGAGGCGGGCTACGCCGGCGACGGCAACTGGTGGGAGCGCTTCCTGCGCGCCGTCGGCGAGCGCCTGTGGGGGCCCTTCGTGCGGCGCCAGGCGCGCCGCGTCGTCGCGCTCGACCCGGTCGCGAAGGCCCAGGCCGTGCGCGAGGGCTTCGACTCCTCGCTCGTCGTCCACCTGCCGGAGGGCGTCTCGCTCGACGAGTTCCGCCCCGGCCTGTCCTCCAGCCTGATCGGTGCGCACCGCATCCGGGGGCGCGTGCTGCTGTACGTCGGCCGCCTGTCGAAGAGCCGCGGCGTCGGGCAGCTGATCGAGGCCTTCGCCCGCACCGTCGGCCAGCGGCCGGACTGGTCGCTCGTGCTGGCCGGCGACGGCCAGGACCGCGCGTGGTTGCGCGCGCACGCCGAGCGCCAGGGCGTCGGGTCCAGCGTGCACTGGTTGCCGCGGCCGCGGCGCGAGGAGCTGCCGGGCCTGATGGGCGCGGCGACGCTGCTCGCGGTGCCGGCGCTCGACGACACGGTGCGCGGCAAGCAGATCCCGCGCGCGATGGCGTGCGGCCTTCCGGTGATCGCGTCGCGCCTGCCGCGCTTCGAGTCCCTCGTCGAGCACGAGGGCAGCGGCCTGCTCGTCGACCCGGGCGACCTGGCGGCCTGGACCGCCGCGCTGTCGCGCGCCGCGGGCGCGCCGGAGATGCGCAAGCGCTGGGGCGTGCGAGCCCGCGAGCTGGCGGAGACGCAGCTCGCCTGGAGCGTCGTGGCCGCGCGCTTCGAGCAGCTGTTCGAGGGGGTCGGCGTGGAGGCGCCGCTGCCCGAAGGTACCGTGCCGGGTGCGAAGTCATCGGGTTAGCGAAGCAGGGCGACCACTGGCCGCCCTGCTTCGCTGACCCGATGATTTCGCACCCGGCACGGTACCTTCGGCCGGCGGCGCTACTCCGTCGCCTTGCGCAGCTCGTCCTTCAGGTACGACATGTCCGCCGCGTACTGGCGCACCGACGCGAGCGTCTCGTCGTCGATCTCCTTGAAGCTCATGCGGACCTTGACGCCGCCCGAGCGCTCCTCGACCTCGCTGACGGTCGCGAGCGACTCGCAGTAGCCCTTCTGCAGGAGCGGTAGGCGGAACTTCACCTTCCAGTCCGTGCCGAGCGCCAGGAGCTGCGCCATCGAGAAGGGCTCGAGGCTCGTGCGGCCGCCCTCCCAGGTGAAGGACAGGCCTTCCTCGTCCAGGCCGGCCATGCGGCCGAGGCCCGACCAGTTGGCGCCGAAGCTGTGCTGGTGCAGCGGGTTCTTGCCCTTGCCGCCCGAGCGCTCCTCGTCGCTCAGGAAGTGCTCCACGCGCGCGCGGTCGATCGGGGAGAAGAGCACGGAGGACTGGTCCTCCTCGAACTCCTTCTCGCCTTCCGCCGCCGCGGCGGGCGCCCCGCCGAAGGACGCGCCGGCGTCCTCGTCGGAGTCGAACACCGGGACGACGCGGTCCAGGCCGACCTTCTCGATGATGTCCCGGCAGAACTTGCTGGGGCGCGAGATGCGCAGGCCGCCGCCCGCCGACGTCGTCTGCTTGGAGAGCTTGATCATCGCCCCCAGCGCCGTCGAGTTGATGAAGCGCACCAGCCGCAGGTTCAGGACGACGTTGTGCACGCCGGACTGCGCGAGGGTGTCGACCTCCTCCTGGAGGGCGGGGACGTAGTAGGTGTCGAACTCGCCACGCAGATGCAGGATCGCGTAGTCGGAGCGGGGTTCCACGGTGATGTGCATTGGGAAGTCTCGTCGGGGGGTGGATCGACGTCGTGAGGGACCGAGAGCCTATCCCGGACCCCGCGGGAATGCACGCCCGGCCGCCCCCCGGCGGCGACGAAAGGGGGGGCTCGGACCGTGCGAACTCTCCCCCGCGCCGGGTAGGATCCGGCCGATGGCATTCTGGAAGCGGAAACCCAAGGAGGCGGCGCCGCCGCCCGTGTCCACGCCCGGGCCGCCGGCCGTGGCGTCCTCGGAGACGAGCGCGACGCACTTCCTGACCGGCGACACCGAGCGCGACCAGCGCTCGCTGGAGGGCCTGCTCGAGGAGATCGCGCGCATCTCGGAGCGCGTGGCGCGCGTGTCCGGCAGCGACGACCTCGAGGAGCTCCTGACGTACATCGTCGACGCCTCGATCCGGCGCACCGGCGCGGAGCGGGGCTTCCTCGTGTTCGCGGCGGAGGACGGCGAGCTGGTGACCGAGGTCGCGCGGCGGCGCGGCGGCGAACCGCTCGAGTCCGAGGAGCGCTACTCGACCAGCGCCGCGCGCGTCGTGCTCGAGACCGGCCAGCCGCTGAAGGACATGTTCAACTCCGCGGCCGAGGCGATGGACCTCGGCGCCAGCGTGTTCGACCTGAAGCTGCGCGCGCTGATGTGCGTGCCGCTGCACTCGGCGGGCAGCAGCTCGTCGAAGGTGCGCGGCGTGCTCTACGTCGACTCGAAGGCCGCGACGCGCGAGTTCAGCACGCAGGACCTGTCGTACTTCACCGCGCTCTCGCAGCAGATCGCGGTCGCGCTGGAGTCCGCGCGACTGCACATCGACTCGCTGATGAAGGCGCGCCTCGAGCGCTCGCTCGAGCTCGCCTCCGAAGTGCAACGCGGCTTCATGCCGCGCATCCCCGACGACGTCGAGGGGTACGAGCTGTTCGGCTGGTACCAGTCGGCGGAGCGCACCAGCGGCGACTTCTACGACTTCGTCAAGACGCGCGGCGGCGGCATGGGCGTCGTCATCGGTGACGTCACCGGACACGGCATCGGCCCGGCGCTCGTCACCGCGTCGGCGCAAGCGTCGTTGCGCTCGTTGCTGCGCGTCGTCGACGACCCGGCGGTCGCGATCAGCATGCTGAACGAGGACCTCGGCGAGCGCAGCGAGGACGGCACCTTCGTCACGCTCTTCCTCGCGATCATCCAGCCCGACGGCGTCGTGCGTTCGCTGAACGCCGGCCACCCGTCGGCCTTCGTGTGGCGCCGCGCGACCGGCGAGATCACGCGCATCCAGGGCCACGGCCCCGCGCTCGGGATGATGGAAGGCTTCCCGTACGAGGAGGCCGACGTCTGCAAGCTGGAGGACGGCGACGCGATGCTGCTCGTCACCGACGGCCTGGCCGAGGCGCGCCACCCCGACCGCCTCGACGACCTGTTCGGCGAGGAACGCGTGGCGGAGCTGTTGTGCGCGGAAGGTCCGAAGGCCGCGTCGGCGCAAGCGTTGACCGAGGCGCTGATCGAGGCGGTGCTGGCCTTCGCCGGCGGAGAGCGCGAGGACGACATGACCGTCGTCTGCGTGCGCCGCGTCGCGAAGTAGAACCGCGGCGCCGCGGCGACGTTCCCCGGTCGTGAAGCCCTCGAGGAGATCGAGCCCGCCCGCGGAGACGCCGGGGGCGGTCGTGCGCTTCGGCCCGGACTTCGCGCAGCGCTGCGAGGCCTTCGCCGCCCGCCTGGCGCGCCGCCGCGTCGGGCGCGAGGCCGCCGGCCGCGCCAGCGTGCTGGGCCCGGGCGAGGAGTTCGCCGGCCACCGGCCGTACCGCGCCGGCGAGGACCTGCGGCGCCTCGACTGGGACCTCTACGCGCGGCTCGACAAGCCGTTCGTGCGCGTCGAGCGCCGCGAGGCCGGCGAGCGCTGGACCGTCTGGATCGACCGGTCCGCGTCGATGGGCGTCGGCCCGCCGACGAAGCTGCAGCGCGCCGCCGAGTGCGCCGCGGCCCTGGCGCGCGTCGGGCTCGGCGCGGGCGCGCGCGTGCGGCTGGTGCTGTCGCCCGGCGCGGACGCGACGCCGTCGTCGATCGTCCTGCGCCGCGCGGCGGACTGGGGCGCGGCGCTCGCGCGCCTGCAGGGCGTGCGCGCGGAGGGTCGCGCCGGGCTCGCCGCGCTGTGGTCGCGCGAGCGCGCGGACTGCGACCGCCTGTTCGGAGTCGGCGACTTCCTGGACGGCGACGCGCGCGGCTGGTTCGTGCACCAGGGTCGCGGTCGGCGGCTGGCCGGCCTGCAGTGGCTCGCGCCCGAGGAGTTCGCGCCGCGCGTCGGCCGCGCGGTGCTGATCGACCCCGAGACCGGGGACGAGTTGCCGATCGACGTCGACGCGCCGCTGGTGACGCGGTACGAGCGGCGCCTGGGCGAGGAGCTCGACCACTGGCGCGCCGGCGCCGCGCGTCACGGCGCGCGCCACCACGTCGCCAGCACCGCGCGCGAGTTCGAGGACGCGTTGGCCCCGCTGCTCGAGGACTAGCGCCGTGTTCGAGCTCGACTGGTCGCGCCCGTCCGCGCTGCTGGCGCTCGCGCTGCCGCTGGCGCTGTGGGTGCTGGCGCGCCGACCGCGGCCGCCGCGGGAGCTGGCGACCGGCACGCTCGCGATCTGGCGCGAGTTGCGACCGACCGGCGAACCCGTCGGCGCCGCGCGTCGCCGGGGCGTGCCGTGGTGGGTGCGCTTCACGATGGCGGCGCTGGTGTGCGGCGCGCTCGCGCTGGCCGGCCCGACGCCGCGCCCCGCGGAGGAGGAGCGCTGGATCGTCGTCGTCGACCAGCGCCCCGGCGTGTTCTTGCCGTGGGTCGCGAGCGACGGGCGGGCGGACGAGCGCACGCGCCTCGACGTCGCGCTCGACCGCGCGCTCGCGCTGCAGCTGGACCCCGCGGAGCGCGAGTGGCGGCGCTACGTCGACGGCGCGTGGGAGCGCGCGACCGGCGCCGCGCCGCCCGACGCCTGGCGCGTCGCGCCCGCGCGCCCGGCCGTCGCGCCGCCGTGGTCGGAGGTCGACGCGCGCGGGACGCTGTTCGTCTCGGACCGGCGCGTCGACGCGACGCTCGCGTCGCCGGTGTGGTCCGGCGGCGGCGCGGTCGAGGGCCTGGTCGGCCGACGCGGCGACCGCGCGTTGTACTGGCGCGGCGGGGCGCTCGCGGCCGGCGAGTCGTTGCCGCCGCTGCGCGTCGCCATCGACCCGGAGGTGCCGCGCGAGCTGGCGACGCTGACCGCGGCGTGGGCGCGCGAGCGCGGCGCGGAGATCGTCGCGGAGGACGCGGACCTCGCCGTGCGCGCCGCGCCGGGCGGTGACGGCGATGACGGCGAGGACAGTCAGGACAGTAAGGGCAGCACTGGCGACGCGGTCCGCGTGCGCGGCGCGTCGGGCTGGTCCTGGCGCGGGGCGGCGCGCGACCTCGCGGTCCCCGGCGACGCGCGCGTGCTGCGTCGCGACGAGCGCGGCGCGCCGCGGCTGGTCGGGACGGCGGGGGACCTGCTGCTCGGCCTCGGCGAGCCCTTCGCGCTCGACGGCGACCGCCGCGCCGCGGGCCTCGCCTGGATCGCGCACCTCGAGGACGCCGTCCCGCCGCCCGCCGGGGCCGTCGCGCTCGCCGCGCGGGCCGACGCCGGCGAGGGGGGCGCCGTGATCGGACCGGACCCCGCTGGCCGCTCGGCGCCGCGGCCGGGCGCGCCGTTCGCCTTCTGGTTGACCCTGGGCGCCCTCGCCTGCGCGGCGGCGGCCGCCCGCGCCGGCGCGGCGTTGCGCGTTTAGGAACTTTCATTATGATTGGCTCCGTGCGGCCCGGAGGACCGCGCCGCGGAACGGAGGCCGAGCAGCCCGGGGGCGTTCCGCGCGAGGAGGACGGAGACCGGCGAGAGAGAGGCGGCTCGATGAGGGGGAGAGCGCGGCGGAGATCGTCGCCGTGGAGAGCCGCGCGCATCGCGGGAGTGGCCGCGGGAGTGGCCGCGGGAGTCGCCGCGGCCGCCTGGGCGGCGCCGTCGTCGTTCGCCGGGACGCAGGGGCTGACCCTGGCGGGCCAGGACTTCGCCGCCGGCACCGCCGGCTGGCAGCAGAGCGCGTCGACGGGCGGCGCGCCCTTCACGGCGGACACGGCGGGCGGCCGGACCACGGTCCTGTGCGACCTCCCGGGGGGCGCGACCGCGACCCTGTCGCGCGCGTGGAGCGTCGGCGCGGCGGACCTCGAGCTGCCGAGCGGCTCGGCCCACGGGCGGCGCCTGGTCGCGGAGGTCGACGTGCGCCTCGACGGGGCGGCGCCGGGCGGCGGCCAGGGCGAGGCGCTGCACCTGCGCGTCATCGCGGAGGGCGCCGGCGGCGACCGCCTGATCGGGGAGTCCACCATCGACGTCGCGGACGCGCCGCGCGCGCGGTGGTTCCGCTGGTCGACAGGCCTGGCGACGGACGCGTTGCGCAGCGACACGAGCGCGCTGCGCGTCGAGTGGACCGTCGCGATGTCCGGCGTCGTGCGCGTCGACACCCTGCGCGTGCGGTACGAGGCGCCCGAGCGCGCGCCCGACTTCGACGGCACCTTCGAGAGCGCCGACCCCGCGTGGCTGCACGACGACTGGTCCGACGTGCCCGAGTCCGACGCGGTGATCGGCGGGTACCGGGGCGCCGGCTACGCGCGGCTGGACTGGAACGACGCGTACCTCGCGCGCGACGTCGCGGTGTCCGCGCTCGCGCCGCTGTGCGCCGGCGTGCCGGTCGAGGCGGGCGCGTGGCTGCGCGTCGACGACGGCGCCGCGGTCGGCGCGACGCCCAGCGCGACGGACGAAGTCGTGATCTCGGTGATCGCGCGCGACGAGGCGGACGGCTGGTCGCAGACGATCGCCGAGGGCGCGTTCCGCCCGCGCGTCGCCGACCGCGGCGACTGGGTGTACCTGGAGACGACGCCCGTGGGGGACGGGCGGATCCCTGCGCGCGCGACCGACTTGCGCGTGCTGTTGACCTCGACGGTCGAGGGCGAGGTGCGCGTCGACGAGGTCGAACTCGGCGCCGCGCGCGCGCTGGACGGCAACCCGCCGCGGATGGTCGGCGTGAACTACGTCGGGCGCTACCGTTCGCCGCACTACCCGCTGGGCGGCGGCGACCTGCTGGAACCGCAGCAGACGTGGCGCAACTGGCGCTGGACGTCGCCGCCCGCGCCGGACGCGACCTTCACCGGCTTCGCGCACGACCCCGACTGCGCGACGAGCCCGACCTGCGTGCGACCGAACGGGCGCCGCGACGTCGCGGTGGGGACCGAGGGCAGCCCGAACGACGTGCCGCTGGTCGGCGCGTACGACTCGCGCGACGCCGACGTGCTGGCGTACCACCTGGAGCTCGCGCAGGCGATCGGGATCGACTTCCTGGTCTACGAGTACCTGGGCCACGCGCTGGCGACGCAGCACGCGCAGTTCGGCCACGAGCCGATCAACGAGGAGTGCTTCGAGGCGCTGCTGGCGCAGCTCGAGGACCCGCGCTTCGACGTGAAGCTCGCGGTGATGTACGAGCCGAAGGTGCACATGCAGGGTTGGGTCGCGGACCAGCCGACGTTGCACGAGAAGAAGCTCGGCATGGCGGCGGACCTGGCGTACCTCGTCGAACGCTACGAGGGCGCGCGCGGCGTGTTGAAGCGCGACGGGCGCCCGGTCGTGTTCCTGTTCCGCGACCGCTCGTGCGACCCGGCGGGCGCGCAGTGCCTGGACGCGGCGGACTGGGTCGACGTGCTGGAGTGGGTCCGGGCGGACACCGGCGTCGAGCCCTACGTCGTCGCGGACGCCGTGCCGGAACCGGACGCGCCCTTCGACGGCGTGTCGCGCTGGGACCTGGTGTCGCGCGCGTTCCTGAAGTACCGCACCTTCGACGACGCGGTCAGCGGGACGCCGACCGCGCCGCGGCCCGACCCGGCGGCGCTGGCGCAGCACTGCGGCGACCGCCACCGCGTCGGCCGCGACTGGGCGCGCGAGGCGCCGGCGGACCGCCTGCACGTCCCGATCGTCTGGCCGGGCTTCGACGACACGGGCGTCGCGGGGTGGGGCCTGCCGAACGTGACGGGCGAGGACGGGACGCCGCTGGGCGTGCGCGTCGCCGACGCGCTGGACGGGCGCTTCTACCGCACGACGGTGACGTCGGCGCTGGCGAGCGACGCGCGCTGGATACAGATCGCGACCTGGAACGACTGGAACGAGAACACGCGCATCGAACCCGCGTGGGACCCGGCCTTCGTCCCGTCGGACTTCTCCGAGCACTGGCTGGACGCGCGCGTGCAGCGCCAGGTGTTCGGCCGCGCGCTGGAGACGCAGGCGTGGGTGGCGGGCTTCAAGGGCGCCGAGGCCCAGCCCGACCTCCTGCCGCGCATCGCGATGCGTTACCTGGAGCGCGCGGCGAGCGACCCGGCGGTCACGCAGTACGACTGACGGCTTCGGCGGGGGGCTCGGCCGGCTCGGGCGCGTCGCGGTCCGCGTCGTCGATGCGGATGGTCGGCGTGCGCTTGCCCAGCACGAAGACGAAGAGGACCAGCAGGCCGGCGCCCAGCGCGAGGCTGTACAGCGGGTTCCACCAGGCGAAGGCCGCGCAGGGGAAGTAGCCGGCGACGATCGAGACGACCATCACGAGCAGCGCGTAGGGCGCCTGCGTGCGCACGTGGTCGACGTGGTCCGACGCGACGGCGGTGGACGACAGGACGGTCGTGTCGGAGATCGGCGAGCAGTGGTCGCCGAAGATCGACCCCTCCAGCACCGCGCCGATCGAGAGGATCATCAGGCCGTGCCCGAAGTGCACGCCCTCGGCGAGCTCCACTTGCGAGCCCAGCTGGTACGACAGCCCGACCACGAGCGGCAGCAGGATGCTCATCGTGCTCCACGACGAGCCGGTCGAGAACGACACCGCGCCGGACAAGAGGAACAGCGCGACGGGCAGGAGCAGCGGGTGCTGCAGCCCGCCCAGGGTGTCGGTCAGGTAGTACGCCGTCCCCATCTCGCGGCACACCGCGCCGATCATCCACGCGAGGTAGAGGATGACGATCGCGACGCCCATGGACCGCAGCGTGTTCCAGGCCGCCTTCGGGATGTCCGACCGCAGGCCGGCTTCCAGCGAGAACAGCACGGCCAGCACGAGGCCCGTCAGCGAGCCGACGAACAAGGGGTAGGCGCCGGCGCCCTCGTTCAGGACCTGCGTGAAGCCTTGCAGCGAGCCGAGGTCGGTCGACTCGAGGAACGCGCCTCCCGTGCGCAGCATCTCGAAGATGGTCACGCCGACGAACGCCAGCAGCGGGATGACGGCGCGGTAGGCGCGCGCGTTGATGCCGGGGGCCGGCTGCATCTTGGTCGAGCGCTCCCCGACCATCGGGCGCCCGCCCTCGCGCACGAGTTGCCCGGTGTAGACCGCGCGCTCCTCCGCCCGCCACATCGGGCCGAAGTCCCGGCCCGTGATCACCACGATCGCGACCATCACGAGGGCCAGGATGCAGTAGAAGCGGTAGGGCAACGTCTGCAGGAAGACCGCGTAGCCGTCGTCCGTCGAGAGCTCCGCGAGCGGCAGCTGCGCGCTGAACGTCGACACCTCGAACGCGATCCAGGTCGAGAAGATCGAGAGGCCGGCGACGGGCGCGGCGGTCGAGTCGACGATGTAGGCGAGCTTCTCGCGGCTGATGCGGAAGCGGTCGGCGAGCGGCCGCATCGTGCCGCCGACCAGGATGGTGTTCGCGTAGTCGTCGAAGAAGACGACGAGGCCCATCACGTACGTCACGACCTGCGTCGAGCGCGCCGTGCCCGCCAGGCGCGAGATCGAGTTCATCACGCCGCGCAGGCCTCCGTTGCGCACGAGGATGCCGACCATCGCCAGCATGAAGACCACGAACCCGATGATCAGGCCGCGCTCGGGGTCGCCGAACTCCTGGTAGAAGAACTTGGTGACCACGTCAGCGGTGCCGGCGGTCACGGACGCGACCACGCCGTCGCCCTCCGCGCGCCGCAGCAGGAACGCGCCGGTCACGACGCCGAGGATCAGCGCGATGACGGGCTTGCGCAGCGTGAGCGCCAGCGCGATCGCGACCAGCGGGGGCAACAGCGACCGGCGGTCGGGCGGCGTCCACCCGATGCCCGTGCCGACGGGGACCTCGCCCGCGCGGTGCCAGCCCAGGAAGATCGTCTCGGGCGTGAGCTTCACGATCACGCTCAGCCCGCTCGGCTCCGGATCCAGCAGCGTGTCGTGGACCTCGATCGGCTGCTCGCGGTCCTGCGCGGCGATGCGCAGGCCGCGCAGGATCGCGTCGCGCGCGCGGCCGGACAGCTCGACGTGCTCCTCGTCGAGGTCGTAGCCCTCGACCAGGAGGTGCACGCCGTGCAGGTGGAACACCGGCGCGCCGCCCTCGGCCTCCGGCGGCCGGACGGCGTCGGTCGCGAACCACGCGTCGGCGATCGTGATCGGTCCGGGTCGCGACTCGCGCCCGCGGTCGTCGACCGTCGGCGTGAACGGCAGGTGCTCGCCGAGCCAGTCGGCCAGCTCCTGGTTCTCCCCGAAGTCGGCGTCCGGGTCGGCCGGGTGCGGCAGCTCCTCCTCGGCGACCAGCTCCTGCAACTTGTCGGCGCCGAGGCGCAGCGGGTCGGCCTCGGGGAGCAGGAACACGCCGCCCACGAGGAGCGCGACGAAGAGCAGGCTGAGCACGCGGAGCATGGCGCGGAGTCTAGCGGCCCGCCCCGGCCCGTTCACACGGCGATCACGTCCGTCGCGTCGCCGAAGCGCTCGCAGGGGACGCCCAGCGCGTCGAACAGGCCGCGGTGCAGGTTCGCCAGCGGCGTGTCCCGCGGGAAGTCGCGGACCTCGCCGCCGCCGCCGCCGCCCACGATCGCCTGGGGCAGGTCGTGGTGCGCGTGAGTGTTGCCGTCCTCGATGCCGCTGCCGATCACGACGTAGGTGTCGTCCAGCAGCGAGCGCCCGTCCGTCTCCAGCGCGGCCGCGCGGTCCAGGAAGCGCGCGACGGCGCCCAGCTGCAGGCGGTTGATCTCCGCGATCGCCGCCTGCTTGTCCGCGTCCTTACCGTGGTGCGACAGCGAGTGGTGGCCCTCGTCGTGCCCCAGCTCGCGGTAGGTGCGGTTCGACCCCTCGTTCGCCACCAGGAAGGTGGCGACGCGCGTCGAGTCCGTGGCGAAGGCCAGCGCGAGGAGCTCGAACATCAGGTCCGCGTGCGCCGCGAAGTCGCGCGGCGTGCCGTCGGGTCGCTCCAGGTCCACCTCGGCCGGGGCGCCGGCGTGGGCCAGGCGCTCTTCCAGCTCGCGCACCGCCGTCAGGTACTCGTCCAGCTTGCGGCGGTCCGCCGCGGACAGGTCGCGCGACAGGCGCTTCGCGTCGCGCGCGACGAAGTCCAGCACGCTCTCGCGCAGGCGCGCCCGCCGCGCGCGCTGCTCCGGCGACAGGTGCGCCAGGCCGTCGCCGAACAGGCGGTCGAACAGCGCGCGCGGCCGCGTCTCGTGCACCAGCGGCGTCGAACCGGTCGACCACGACAGGTTGCTGGAGTACGCGCAGGGATAACCCGAGTCGCACTGCCCCGACTGGCGCCCGCCCTCCAGCCCGAGCTGCAGCGACCGGAAGCGCGTCGCGTCGCCGACGTGGCGCGCGACCAGCTGGTCGGCCGACTCGCCGACCCGGATGATGGACCCGTCGGCCTTCACCGGTTGCGTCCCGGTCAGGTACGCGGCGCAGGCGCGCGCGTGGTCGCCCGGCCCGTCGCCGTTGGCGCGCGCCTTGTCGGCGGTCAGGCCCTGGTACAGCGTCAGGCGCTCGCGGTGCGCGCCGAGCACCGCCAGGGTGGACGGCAGGGCGGCGGGGAGCGGCGCGCGCTTCGTCGCGCGGCGGTCCGCGCGCGGCAGCGACCAGTCGGGCATGTGCAGGCCGTTCGGCACGTAGACGAACGCGACGCGCTTCACCGGATCCTCCGCGACGCTGCCGCGCGCGAGCGACGGCAAGTAGGGCAGCGCCAGGCTCACGGCGGCGCCGCGCAGCACGGCGCGCCGGGTAGGTCGCGATCGGGTCATTCGTCGTCTCCTCGACGGTGCCGCAGGAACAGGTCGTCGCGCGCGATCGCGTGGATCAGCGCGTGCAGGTCGGCGTCCGCGGGCAGCGCGGCGGACAGCGCGTCGACCGCGTCGCGGTCCGCGTCGGTCAGGCCGCGCCCCAGCGCGTAGGTCGCCAGGTGCCGCGCGAGCCCGCGGCGGAACGCGTCGCCCTCGAGCAGGCGCGCGCGCAGGCCGCCCGGCCCCTCGAAGCGTACCCCGCCCGGCAACTCCGCGCGCGCGTCGATCGGCGCGCCGTCCTCCGACTCGCGCCACGCGCCGGTGGGGCCGTAGTTCTCCAGCGCGAAGCCGAGCCCGTCCATCGGCTCGTGACAGACCTGGCACGCGCGCTTCGAGCGGTGCAGCTCGAGCTGCTCGCGCACGCTCTTCGCGCGGCCGTCGCGCACGGCCTCGTCGATCGAGTCCACGCCCGGCGGCGGCGGGGACGGCGGCGTCGCCAGCAGGGCTTCCAGCACCCACTTGCCGCGCACGACCGGCGAGGTGCGCGTCGGCATGCTGGTGGCCACCAGCGACGCGCCTTGCCCGAGCAGCCCGCCGCGCACGCCCGCGAGGTGCGGCGGGATCGCGACCCGGCGCAGCGCGTCGCCCTGGACGCCGGCGATGCCGTAGTGCCGCGCGAGCCGCTCGTCGACGAAGGTGAAGTCGGCGTCCAGCAGCTCGGCGATCGGGCGGCGCTCGCGCAGCACGGCCTCGAAGAAGGCCTCGGACTCGCGCCGCATCGAGTCCGCCAGCGCGTCGTCCCAGTCGGGGAAGCGCGCGGGGTCCGGCGCGGCGGCGTCGAGCCGGCGCAGCTGCAACCACTGCGCGGCGAAGGACGCGGCGAGGCGCGACGAGCGCGCGTCGCGCAACATGCGGTCGACCTGACGCGACACGCCGTCCGCGTCGTCGAGCGCGCCGGACGCCGCCGCGTCGAGCAACGCCTCGTCGGGCACGCTCGCCCACAGGAAGGCCGCCAGCCTCGTCGCGGTCTCGTGGCCGTCCAGCGCGCGCGTTCCCTCGTCGGCGTCGTGCTCGACGCGGTACAGGAAGCGCGGCGAGACCAGGACCGCGACCAGCGCGGCGCGCACGACCTCGCGAGGCTCCGCGCCGCGCGGCGCGACTTGCAGCAGCGCCGACACCTGGTTGCGCGTGACCGGCCCGCGCCACGCGAGGCGCGCGACGCGTTCCACGACGCGGCGCGCGCCGCGCTTGCCGTCGTCCCAGTCGCCGTCCTCCACGTAGCGCGCCTCGAAGGGCGTCGCGATCGGCGCGTCGGTCGGCCCCGACAGCGCGAGGTCGTACAGCACCAGGTTGCGGTCGCGGTTGCGCGGGTCGGGATCCTCGGGCCGGTAGTAGTCGTTCACGAAGGTCGCCGACACGCGGCGCGGGCCGGCGGCGAGGCGCACGGCGACCTCGTGCATCGCCGGGCCGTCCTGGCGCTCGGCGGTCACGTCGACGACGGCGACCACTTCACCGTCGATCGCGACGCCGACCCGCGCGGGGTCGGGGCCCGCCTGTTCGGCCGCGGCGGAGAAGCGCACCAGGTAGTCGCCGGTGCGCGCGACGTCGAAGCGCGCCGTCGCGACGCCGTAGGAGTTCATGCGCACGTGGTCCGCGCCGCGCGCGCGGGCGCCGCCCTCGAGCTCCATGCGGTCCGCGGTGCGGCGTTCCTCGCGCAGCTGCGCGTCGTCCGGCACGGCCTCGGCGGCGACGCGCTCGGCGGCGTCGAAGACCTTCTCGAACAGGAGCGGCGGCATGCTGAGCGACGCGCCGATCACGTCGAAGCCGTGGCTGACGCCGTCGGCCGGCAGGGTCCCGGTCGCGTCGAAGGCGACGCCGAAGAGGTCGAGCACGGCGTTCTCGAACTCGTAGCGGTTCAGGCGCCGGGCGGTCGTGCGGCCGGCCCGCGCGGCGGAGGCGTCCGGCGCCGCGACCTCGACGCGCGCCTCGATCCAGTCGAGCACGGCGCGGACCTCGGCCTCGTCCGGGCGCGTCTCGGCGACCTCCGGCGGCATCTTCCCGCGCCGCAGCATGCGCGCGACGTCGGACCACACTTCGGGCTCGCGGAGGGCGTCGCGCTCGCCGCGGAAGCGCGCCAGGTCGAGCTCGCCGGCCAGCTCGTCCGCGTCGTGGCAGCTCGCGCAGTGCGCCGCGAGGACCGGGGCGACGCGGTCGGCGAAGGCGTCCGCGACCGCGGTCCCGGCGGCGGGGGCCGTCCGATCCGGTTCCGGCGCGCGGCCGGGCGTCGCGGCGCCGAGCGCACCCGCGAGGGGGACCAGCGTCGCGGCGAGGAGCGCCGCGGTGGCGCGCGGGGGCAGCATGCTCGCGAGTATAGCAGCCGGCTCCCGCGACCGGACGGCCGTCGGGGAGCGCGCCGCGCCGGGGACGGCGGGGGACCGAGGTGCTAGACTCCCCGCCCGCCGCGCCGCCGGCGGCCCCCGATGCACGCCTCCATCACGCTCCTCGCCGCCGCCGAAGGCGGCTTCTTCGACCTCGGCGCCTTCGAGCTCCTGATGCTCGCGCTGGCCGCCGGGATCTTCGTCTGCCTCGTGCTGCTGCTGGGCCGCGCGCGCTCCCTCGAGGACGCGCTCGAGCCGCTCGAGACCCTCGACGAGCTGCCGCCCGGCCTGCGCGCGGTGACCGAGTCGATGTCGAAGGTCGACCTGCAGCGCATCGAGCACCTGTTGATCGACCTGCGCGACGCGCAGAAGCGCCTGCGCGAGCAGTTGATCCAGCTGGCGGAGCTGCCGCGCGAGGTGCCCGCGCCCGCGCCGGCTCCCGCCGCGAGCGAGCCGAGCGATCGCCCCAAGCGCCCCGCGCCGCCGGCCGTGCCGCTGTCCGAGCGCGTGACGAACCGCCTGCTCGCGCTCGGCTACCAGCGCGTCCAGATCCTCAGCGAGTCCGCCGAGCTCGACGCGATCGGGACCGGCGACGGCGACGTGCTGGTCGAAGCGCGGCGCGACGGCGCGACCTGCAAGGGCCGCGTGACGATCAAGAACGGGACGATCGCCGAGGTCGCCGTCCGTTCCAACCACGACATGTTCCCCTGACCTCGCGACGCGAGCCCCCCCGACAGAGATGACCACCACCACGACCATCGAGCGCCTGTCCGAGCACGTCGGCGAGACCGTGACCCTGCGCGGCTGGCTGCACAACAAGAGCTCGAAGGGCAAGCTGCACTTCCTGCAGCTCCGCGACGGCACCGGTTACTGCCAGTGCGTCGCGTTCAAGAAGAACGTCAGCGAGGACTTCTTCGAGCAGCTGGGCAGCCTGGGCCAGGAGTCCAGCATCGTGATCGAGGGCGAGGTCAAGGCCGACGAGCGCGCGCCCGGCGGCTACGAGATCGGCGTCAGCGGCGGCGAGGTGCTGCAGACCGTCGACGGGTTCCCGATCACGCCGAAGGAGCACGGCGTCGACTTCCTGCTCAGCCAGCGCCACCTGTGGCTGCGCTCGAAGAAGCAGTGGGCCGTGATGCGCATCCGCCACCAGGTGATGATGTCGCTGCGCAACTTCTTCGACGAGCAGGGCTTCCTGTGCGTGGATTCGCCGATGTTCACGCCGAACGCCTGCGAGGGGACCAGCACGCTGTTCGAGGTGCCGTACTTCGACCGCAGCGCCTTCCTGACGCAGTCGGGCCAGCTGTACGCCGAGGCGTCGGCGATGGCGTTCGGCAAGGTCTACACCTTCGGCCCGACCTTCCGCGCGGAGAAGTCGAAGACGCGCCGCCACCTGACCGAGTTCTGGATGCTCGAGCCCGAGGTCGCCTTCGCGAGCCTCGAGGACGTCATGCAGATCGCCGAGGACATGCTGTGCCGCGTCGTCGACGACGTGCTGGCGCACCGCCGGCCGGAGCTCGAGGCGCTCGAGCGCGACGTGTCGAAGCTCGAGGCGATCCGCCCGCCCTTCCCGCGCATCACCTACGCGGAGGCGTCGAAGATCCTGCTGGACCACCCCGACTCCGAGTTCGTCGCGGGCGACGACTTCGGCGCGCCGGACGAGACGATCCTGTCGGAGATGCACGACCGTCCGCTGATGATCACGCACTACCCGGCGGAGGTGAAGGCCTTCTACATGAAGCGCGACGACGCCGACCCGACGAAGTGCCTGTGCGTCGACGTGATCGGCCCCGAGGGCGTCGGCGAGATCATCGGCGGCAGCCAGCGCGAGGAGGACCTCGACGCGCTGCTCGAACGCATCCGCGCCCACGACCTGCCGGAGGAGGCCTTCCAGTGGTACCTCGACCTGCGCCGCTACGGCAGCGTGCCGCACTCCGGCTTCGGCCTGGGCCTGGAGCGCACCGTCGGTTGGATCTGCGGCGTCGAACACGTGCGCGAGTGCATCCCGTACCCGCGGACGATGTACCGGCTCGAGCCGTAGGCGCGCGAGGGGGGGACGAGCGCTCCCGCGCCGACAGCCGCACCGATCACGTGGTCGACCGGAATACGGTGCCAGGCACCTTCCTCCGGAATACGGACGCGAGGACGGGAGCCGCCGAGAGGCGGCTCCCGTCCTTGCGT
>JAUHYB010000259.1 GCA_030426745.1 bacterium | reverse complement strand
ACCTTCACCTCGTGGCCGCGCTCGACGAGGAAGCGCCCGATGCTGGGCACGTAGGTCGAGGGGCCGCCGAGGTCGGGGGGGAAGATCGGCGAGGTGATCAGGACACGCATGGGGGGACCGCCAGGGGGATCGGCGGCGCGGCGCGGAGACTGTAGTGAGCCGTCGGGCGCGGGCCAGCCTCCCCCTTCCAGATACCGGAGAACCGAGCAGGGACGGGGTTCGGCGGCGCGTCGGCCGGGCAGAGCGCACCAGGAGGCGGGCCCCCGGCCAGGAATGGCCCCTGCGGGCCCCCGACCGGATGATCCCGGCAGAATTAGCCAAGGAACTTGCTCGAGGCGCCGGGACTGGCTAATTTTGGCCTGAGTAGCCAGTCGTTGGCCATGCAGATCCCTCGGACCCCGCCCCCGTACACGGATCTCCTCCCGGAGATCCTCGCTCCCGAGACCTGGGCTCGACTCACCGATCTGGGACTCTTCAGCCCGACGACAGCGGATGGCCGCTACGTCCACTGGGACAAGCTCCGTCACTACCCGGAAGTGGGCGGCGTGCGGCACGCCCACTGGTGGGCGGCGATGAAGCTGGCGAGAGCCGCCAATCGCAAGCCCCTCCCGCTCGAGGACAAGGAGGGTCAGCGGTTCACCATCGGATCTCCCGACGAGTTGCAGCGCCGCACATCGGAGATCGACCGGGACCTGAGCGGGCGGTTGAGCCTCCCGGGCGACGTCACGAACGAGGCCACTCGAGACCGGTACATGGTGAGCGCCTTGATCGAAGAAGCGATCACCTCCAGCCAGCTGGAGGGGGCCGCCACCACCGCGGACGTCGCCAGGAACATGCTCCGATCCCAGCGACGACCGCGCGATCACGGCGAGCGGATGATCTGGAACAACTACGCCGCGATGCAGTTCGTGCGAGAGCACGCCGACGAGCCGCTGACCGAGAGCCTCGTCGAGCGCATCCATGAGGTCGTCACGCTCGACACGCTGCCCGACGAGTTCGAGCCCGGGAAGCTACGCACGACGGACGACGTCGTCGTCAAGGGTGACAACGGCCTGGTACTGCACCGGCCGCCCGACCACGCCGAGTTGCCTGCGCGGATGCGAGCCATGTGTGAGTTCGCGAATCTCGGTGTTCCGGGGAGCTATCTGCACCCCGTGGTCAGGGCGGTGCTGCTGCACTTCTGGCTCGGATACGACCACCCGTTCCCGGACGGCAACGGCAGGACGGCCCGCGCGTTGACCTACTGGTCGATGCTGCACTCGGGCTACTGGCTCTTCCAGTTCGTCTCCATCTCACACATCCTGCGAAGAGCTCCCGCGAAGTACGCGAGGGCATACCTGTACTCGGAGACCGACGAGAACGACGCGACCTACTTCTGCCTCTACCAGCTCGATGTCATCCAGAGAGGAATCACCGCTCTCAACGAGTACGTCACGCGCAAGGTCCGCGAGATGGATCGCGCGCGACGATTGCTCCGCGAGAGCGGCGAGTTCAACCATCGACAGTTCGCGATCCTCAGCCACGCACTGGCGAACCCCGATGCGACCTACACGGTTCGGTCGCATGCCAACAGCCACCGGGTGACGCGGCAGACCGCGAGGACCGACCTGAACGTCCTCACCGAGCGGGGCTACCTCACGTCACGCAAGGCGGGCCGGGGCCTCGCCTACTCTCCATCCCCGACGCTCCGAGAGCGCTGGAACGAAGCCTAGACCCGTACCGCCTCCGCGGGGCGCGGAGGCCTACGCCCCGCAGGTCGTCTTCTCGTCGCGGTGCGACTGCTTGTCCCCGGCGATCGCCTGCAGGCGCTCCTGGGTGATGTCGCCGGTCGGGTAGTCGCCGTTGAAGCAGGCGTTGCAGAAGGCGCCGATCTTGTCGTTGCCGGCCTTCGCCGCCTCGTTCATCGCGTCGAGGTCGAGGTACATCAGGTGGTCGACGCCGATCGCTTCGGCGATCTCCGGCGTGCCGCGGCCGGTGGCGACGAACTCGGTCTTCGAGGCCATGTCGATGCCGTACGGGCACGGCGCGACCAACGGCGGGCTGCACGACGCCAGGTAGACGTTCTTCGCGCCGGCGTCGCGCGCCATCTGGACGATGCGGCGCGAGGTGGTCCCGCGCACGATCGAGTCGTCGACGAGCAGCACGTCCTTGCCCTCGAACTCGAGCGGGATCGGGTTCAGCTTGCGGCGGATCGACGTCGAGCGGTTCGACTGCGTCGGCATGATGAACGTCCGCCCGATGTAGCGGTTCTTCACCAGGCCCTCGCGGTACGGGATGCCCATCTCGAGCGCCATCGCCAGCGCCGCGTCGCGCGACGAGTCGGGGATCGGGATGACGACGTCGGGCGTGGGCGCGCCGCCTTCCTTCCACTGCTTCGCCAGCGCCTGGCCGAAGCGCACGCGCGTCTTGTAGACGGAGATGTCGTCCAGGAAGGAGTCCGGGCGCGCGAAGTACACCAGCTCGAAGATGCACGGGCGGTGCGGCTTGTCGCTGAGCTTCTCGTGCGCGATCACGCGGTCCTCGTCGATGAAGATCGCCTCGCCCGCGCCCAGGTCCAGCGTGCGCTCGTAGCCGTTCACGTCCAGCACGACCGACTCGGACGCGCACGCGAACCACTTGCCCTCCTCGGTCTCCTTCTCGCCGAAGCAGATCGGCTTGATGCCGTACGGGTCGCGGAAGGCGACCATGCCGACGTCGGCCAGCGTCGCGACGACCGAGTAGGCGCCGCGCACCTCGCTGTAGACCGCGCGGACCGCGTGGAAGACGTCGTCCTTGTCCAGCTTGTGGCCGGGGCGCACGCGCTCCGACAGGGCGCGCGCGAACACGAACAGGATGACCTCGAGGTCGCACGAGCTGTTCAGGCGCACGCCCGTGTGGCGGAAGTCCTTCTCCACCAGCTCGGCGTAGTTCGACAGGTTGCCGTTGTGCGCCATCGCGATCCCGACCGGGAAGGTCAGGTGGAACGGCTGCGCGTCCTCGCCGCGGTTCCCCCCGATCGTGGGGTAGCGCACGTGGCCGACGCCCAGGTGGCCCTTCAGCCGCGACATGTTCTCCTGGTTGAACACCTCGAGCACGAGCCCGAGCCCCTTCTTCACGTGGAAGGCGTCGGTGAAGGTCGTGATCCCGGCCGCGTCCTGACCGCGGTGCTGCACCGCGAGGAGGCCTTCGTAGATCTCGCCCGCGACGTCCGTGCCGTCGGGACCGTAGATGCCGATGAATCCGCACATGGGAGCGTGGAGGGGTCGGTTCGGGGGGAGGCGGTGAGGGGCGGCGCGGCGCAGCGGGAGCGCGGTACCGGCGCGGAACCGGCTTGCGGGCTCCGCGGGATCGCCGGGCGGAGACCGCGCGACCGGTGGAGCGGCCGCCCGTCGCCGGGGACCCGCGGCGCGCGAGGCCGGCCATGTTAATGAGGGCGTGAAGCGAGCGGTGCGCCCAGGCGCCGGAAACCCGCTGCACGAGGCGGGTATAGTGGAACACGATGCCCGCGACTCACGGCCCGCTCTCCATGGAACGCCTCCAGCGGGCCGACTCCCGGCTGGGGCGGGCGGTGTGCGTCGCGCTGCAACCCTGGCGCCTGTTCCGGCGCCGCAAGCGGGCGCGCGGGCCCGTCCGGCGGGTGCTGATGGTCAAGTTCTGGGGCCTCGGCAGCCTCCAGCTGCTCACGCCCGCCGTCCGCGCGCTGCGGGACCGCCACCCGGGCGCGCGCCTCGCCCTGCTGACCCTGGAGCAGAACGCCCCCTTCGCCCGGGGCCTCGGCGTCTGGGACGAGGTGGTCTCCGTCGACGTGCGCGCGCCCGGCCTGCCGCGGGTGCTCGCCCGCCTCACCGGCCTGTTCTGGCGCCTGCGCCGCGGCCGCTACGACCGCGTGTACGACTTCGAGTTCTTCACGCGCGTGTCCGCCGTCGCCGCCTTCGTCACCGGCGCGCCCTGGACCGTCGGCTTCGCGTCGGAGCGCGTGTGGCGCGGCGCGCTGCACCGCGAGCGCGTCGTCTTCAACCGCTACTGGCACGTCGCGCGGAACTTCCTGGCGCTCGCCGGCGGCGAGGGCGCGCCGACCGAGCTCGACGCCTACCCCCCGACCTCCGCCGACCGCGCCGCCGCGGCGCGCGCGATCGACGCCGGGCGCGACGCGCGGCCCTACGTCGTGCTGAACGCGAACGCCGGCGAGCTGTCGCTGGAGCGCCGCTGGCCGGCCGAGCGCTTCGCCGCGTTGGCGCGACGCCTGGTGCTGGAGGACGGCCTGCGCGTCGTCTGGATCGGCGGCGCGGGCGAGGCCGACTACGTGCGCCGCGCCGCGGCGTCCGCGCACCCGCTGCCGGCCGGCGCCAGCGTGGAGCTGGCGGGCGCGCTGTCGATCGGCGAGCTCTGCGCGCTGCTCGAGGGCGCGGCGGGCGTCGTCTCGAACGACTCGGGCCCGATGCACCTCGCCGCCGCGCTCGGCGCCCCGACGGTCGGGCTGTTCGGCCCGGAGACGCCGGTGATGTACGCGCCCATCGGCGCGCGCACCGCCGTGTTGTACCGGCCGCCGCAGTGCAGCCCGTGCATCAACGTGCACGACAACAAGCTGTCGACCTGCGTGCTGGGCGAGCCCGAGTGCCTGGTCGGCCTCGAGGTCGAAGAAGCGCTCGCCGCGCTGCGACGCTTGATCGCGGCCGCGCGCGACGACGAGTCCGCGACCCCGAAGCACGCCTGAGGCCCGGTCCGTGCGCGTCCTCCTGCTGAACCCGCCGTCCGAGCGCGTCGTGATCCGCGACTACTTCTGCTCGAAGACGACCAAGTCGAACTACCTCTTCCACCCGGTCGACCTGGTGGTGCTGTCGGGCGTGCTGGCGGAGGAGCACGACGTCGCCGTACTCGACTGCGTCGCCGAAGAGCTGTCCGCCGCCGCCGCGCGCGCGCGCGTCGACGCGCTCGGCCCCGACGTCGTCGTCGCGCTGGTCGGCTCGGTGTCGTGGAAGGAGGACCGCGTGTTCCTGGCGC
>JAUHYB010000258.1 GCA_030426745.1 bacterium | reverse complement strand
CCGCCTTGGTGCAGACGATCTGGAAGGGCACGCCGTCGCCCTCGCGGCCCAGGAAGGCCACCGCCACCTCGCCCAGGCTCTTCGCCCGGTCGCCGAGGTCGCGCAGGTCCTTGCCGCCGAGGTCCGGCAGGTCGAGCGCCGCCCACTGCACGCCGCCGGCGTCGGCCAGCGCGTCCTTGAGCTTCGCGAAGGCCGCGTCGACCGCACCGGCCGCGCCCGCCTTCTTCTGCTTCTTCGCTTCCTTCAGCTTCGCCTGCATCGCGGCGATGCGGTCCGACAGCTCCTCGGGCGTCGCCTTGATCGTCTGCGCCGCGCCTTGCAACAGGCGGCGTTGGCGCTGCATCTCCTCGACGGCCGCCGGCCCGGTCAGCGCCTCGATGCGCCGCACGCCGGCCTGGATCGCGCGCTCGGACAGGATCACGAACGGGCCGATGTCGCCGGCCGCGCGCACGTGCGTGCCGCCGCACAGCTCGGTCGACCAGCCGCCGACGTCGACGACGCGCACCTCGTCGTCGTACTTCTCGCCGAACAGCGCGGTGACGCCGCGCGCCTTCGCCGCGTC
Organism: bacterium; assembly: GCA_030426745.1. Taxonomy (GTDB): domain Bacteria; phylum Planctomycetota; class UBA1135; order UBA1135; genus JACKHV01. Next base: position 4,446 of record JAUHYB010000258.1, on the reverse strand, counting down.
GAGGTCCTCGACGGTCGTCTCGACGGGCGCGTTCGCGAAGACCTGTTCGTTGACGATCGCCTCGATGCGCTCGAGGTCCTCGGGCGCGACGCCCTTCGGGTTCGAGAAGTCGAAGCGCAGGCGGTCGGGCCCGACGTACGAGCCCTGCTGCGTCACGTGGTCGCCCAGCACGTCCTTCAGCGCCTTGTGCAGGAGGTGCGTCGCCGTGTGGTTCTTCATCGTGCGCGCGCGGTGGTCCGTGTCGACGGCCGCGCACACCTGCTCGGCGCGGAACGCGCCCTCGAGCTCGCCGACGTGCACGATCACGTCGCCGATCTTCTTCGTGTCGTCGACGCGGAAGCGCCAGTTCGACCCCGCGATCACGCCGCGGTCGCCCGCCTGGCCGCCGGACTCGGCGTAGAACGGGCTCTTGTCCAGCACCAGGCGCGCGGTGTCGCCCTCGCCGAACAGCTGGACGGCGTTCGCGTCGCAGGCGGTGCGCTCCGCGAGGTCCGCCGAGTGGTAGGTGCTGTCGGTCGCCGGCAGGCCCTCGAGGTCCTCCGCCGACAGGAGCTGCTTGAACTTGCCCTCGGACTTGCTGGCTTCCTGGTGCGCGGTCTGCGCCTTGGACCAGCCGTCCTGGTCGAGCGCGAGCCCGCGCTCTTCCGCCATGAGTTCCACGAGGTCCTGCGGGAAGCCGTAGGTCGCGTACAACTCGTACGCCTCGTCGCCCGGCAGTTCCTTCGAGCCCTTCGACTCGATCTGCTTCGCCAGGTCCTCGAAGCGCACGAGGCCGCGGCCCAGCGTGCGGCCGAAGGAGATCTCCTCCTCGCGGATCAAGAGCTGCACGTGGTCGAGGCGCTCGCGCATCTCGGGGAACGCCTCGCCGAGCACCTCGGCGACGGTCGGCGCGACCTCGAACAGGAAGGGATCCTCCATGCCGAGGTCCTGACGACCGAAGCGCGCCGCGCGGCGGATCAAGCGGCGCAGCACGTAGCCGCGCCCGGTGTTCGACGGCAGCGCGCCGTCGGCGAACGCGCTGGTCACGGCGCGCACGTGGTCGGCGATCACGCGGAACGCGACGTCGACGCGCTCGTCGCCCGCCTCGTAGGTCTTGCCGGTCAGCTGCGCGATGCGCGCGAAGATCGGCGTGAACAGGTCGGTGTCGTAGTTCGACGACTTGCCCTGCAGCACGGACAGGATGCGCTCGAAGCCCATGCCGGTGTCGACGTGCTTCGCGGGCAGCTCCTTCAGCGAGCCGTCCTCGAGCCGGTTGAACTGGATGAAGACCAGGTTCCACAGCTCGATGAAGCGCTCGTTGCCGGCGTTGACGCCGATCTTCGGGTCCGCGCCGTCCTCCGGGTCGCTGTCCGGTCCGCCGCGGTCGATGTGGATCTCGGTGCACGGCCCGCACGGACCGGTGTCGCCCATCTCCCAGAAGTTGTCGTCCTTGTTGCAGCGCAGCACGCGCGACGGATCGACGCCCGCCTTCTCGATCCACAGTCGCTCGGCCTCTTCGTCGGCGCCCAGGCCGTCCTGCGCGTCCCCCTCGAAGACCGTCACCCACAGGCGCTCCTTCGGCAGCTTCCAGACCTCGGTCAGGAGCTTCCACGCCCAGGTGATCGCCTCCTCCTTGAAGTAGTCGCCCAGCGACCAGTTGCCGAGCATCTCGAAGAAGGTGTGGTGGTAGGTGTCGCGCCCGACCTCCTCGAGGTCGTTGTGCTTGCCCGACACGCGGATGCACTTCTGCGTGTCGACGGCGCGCGTGTAGGGGCGCGAGCCGGTGCCGAGGAACACGTCCTTGAACTGGTTCATACCCGCGTTCGTGAACAGCAGCGTCGGGTCGTCCTGCGGGAAGACGGGCGCGGACGGCACCTCCTTGTGCGCGGCTTCCTTCACGAAGAAGTCGAGGAAGTCGCGGCGGACGCGGGAGGCGTGGAAGCGTTCGAGCGTGGTGTCGCTGCTCATCGGTCTCTGGCGGGGTCGGTCGGTTCGTGTGCGCGGGCCGTCCGCGTTCGGCGGCCCGTCGGCGTTCCGGGGCGAAGATGGTAGGCGTTGCGTCGGCTCCTGTCCGCGCCGCGCAGGCGGCTTTCCGCTCCGGAGCTCCGGACGCGAGCGCGCCCGGCCCCGGCGGAGTCGCGCGGAGCCGGGCGTCGGCGTGGTCTGCTGGCGGATCCGGCGCCGGGGGGCGCGGGACCCCGGCGTCAGGCCTTCTCGGCGGCGTCGGCCGCGGCCTCGGCGGCCTCGCTGCCCTCCGCGGTTCCTTCCGCGGTGCCGTCGCCGCGCAGGATCGCGTCCAGCTCGTCCGCCAGGTCCGGGTTGTCGATCAGGAAGCGGCGCGCGCGCTCCTGGCCCTGGCCCAGGCGGATCTCGCCTTCCTTCGGGTGCTTCAGCGAGTACCAGGTGCCCGAGCGCAGCACGACGCCCTGCGCCATGCCCATGTCGAGCAGCTCGCCTTCGCGCGAGATGCCGCGGTTGAACAGGATGTCGAACTCGATCTTGCGGAAGGGCGGCGCGATCTTGTTCTTCACCACGGTGACCTTGGTGCGGTTGCCCACCACCTGGTCGCCGTCCTTGAGCTGGCCGATGCGGCGGATGTCGAGGCGCACCGAGGAGTAGAACTTCAGCGCGCGGCCGCCGGTCGTCGTCTCGGGCGAGCCGAACATGACGCCGATCTTCTCGCGGATCTGGTTGATGAAGATCACCAGGCAGTCGGACTTGGCGATCGCCGCCGTCAGCTTGCGCAGCGCCTGGCTCATCAGGCGGGCGTGCAGGCCGACGAAGGAGTCGCCCATCTCGCCCTCGATCTCGGCGCGCGGCACGAGCGCCGCCACCGAGTCGACGACGACGACGTCGACCGCGTTCGAGCGCACCAGCGTCTCGACGATCTCCAGCGCCTGCTCACCCGTGTCGGGCTGGCTGACCAGCAGGTCGTCCAGCTTCACGCCGAGCTTGCGGGCGTAGGCCGGGTCCAGCGCGTGCTCCGCGTCGACGAAGGCGCAGATGCCGCCCTTCTTCTGCGCGGAGGCCACGACGTGCAGCGTCAGCGTCGTCTTGCCCGAGCTCTCCGGGCCGTAGATCTCGACGATCCGGCCCTTCGGCAGGCCCTTGCCGCCGAGGCCCATGTCGAGGCCGATGGAGCCGGTGCTGATGCCCTGGATCTCGCGCACCAGCGACGACTCGTCGCCGAGGCGCATGATCGAGCCCTTGCCGAAGGCTCGTTCGATGTCCGCGAGGGCCCCGTCGAGGGCCTTGTCGCGCTGTGCTTCGTTCTTGGGGATGTCCTTGTTCGCCTTGGAGGGCTGCTTGTTCTTGGAGCGGGTCGTGCTCATCGAGTGGGGTCGTGCCGGATCGGTGGTGGTGGCGGATCCCGACGCGGACATCCCGCGTCGCGGCGAATCCTGGACAACTGCCTCGGATCATAGCCCTCCGCCGAGGGCGGAGGAAGCGCGCCGGCGGCTCTCCGCGAGGCTCGACCGCGCGCCGCGCCGAGCGTCACGCGCGGGCCGCGACTTTCTCGTCGCCGGTCCCGTCCGCGGGCAGCGGGAACCGCTCGAGGACCCGGTAGCGGGAGGGCCCGGCGCCCCCGCGCGACTCGTAGAGCACGACCTCTCGCGGCCGCCAGTCGACGCTCGACCGCCAGCCCTCGAAGGCGGCGCGCGCCTCCCGCGACGGCCCGCGCGCCCCCCGCGGCACCCGCGCGCCGGTCATGTGCGCGGTGAAGTCCTCGGGCGGCGGGGCGTCGGGGCCCAGGACCTCCGCCGCCGCGGCGCGACAGGCGGCCGCGAGCGCGTCGATCCGCCCCGCGGCACCCGGCGCCTCGCGCGGTCCCAGCCACAGCACCCGCGCCGGTCGCCGATCCCCCGGCGGGAAGGCCCCGCCCAAGAGCTCGACCACCCGCGGCGCGGCGCGCCCGGCGAGCGCCGCCCGCGCGGCCCGCGCCAGGTCCCCCACCCGCTCCTCGGGCGTCGCGCCCAGGAAGCACAGGGTCAGGTGCCACTCCGCCGGCGCGACCCAGCGCAACCGCCGCGCGCAGGCCGGTCCCGCCGCGCTCGTCAGCGCGTCCCGGAACGCCCGCGCCCACGCCTCCCCGTCGTCGACGGGCAGGGCCAGGAACAGGCGCCGGTTCGCCACGGCGGGGTGCGCCTCCGCGCGCTCAGACGGTGACGATGCCGAGCAGCTCGTCGTAGCGCCGGTCGAGCTCCTCGCGCGTCACCGCCGTCATCGACTCGACGCTGAAGCCCTGCACGCAGAAGGACGCCGTCACGGTGCCGTGCAGCATCGCCTTGCGCAGCGTCTCGGGCGAGGTGTCGTCGCGCGACGCGATGTAGCCCATGAATCCGCCCGCGAAGGAGTCGCCGGCGCCGGTCGGGTCCACCACCTCGACCACCGGGTAGGCCGGCAGCGAGAAGTGCACCTCGGAGCTCATCAGGAACGCGCCGTGCTCGCCCTTCTTCAGGATCACGT
>JAUHYB010000257.1 GCA_030426745.1 bacterium | reverse complement strand
GCGCGGCCAGGCGCTGCAGCTCCTCGCGCGTCAGCTGCTCGATCGTCCACAGCACGGCGGCGCGCGCGTACGGGTTGAAGCAGACGAGGTCCGCCTCGCCGACGCAGGCCGCGTCGTGGTTGCCCTTGACGATCGCGACGTCGTGTTGCGTCAACAGGTCGAGGCACTCGCGCGGCGCGGCGCCGTAACCGACGACGTCGCCGACGCTGAGGATGCGATCGACGCCCTGACGCGCGCACTCGTCCAGCACGGCTTGGAGCGCCGAGAGGTTCGAGTGGATGTCGCCGAGGATGCCGTACTTCATGTGGGGCGCGCGGTGCGTCGACCGCGCGGGGGTGCCAGGAGCCGAGCCGCGAGATACAGGCCCATCATCGGTCCGATGCGGGCGAGGAGTGCAGCCGGAGTCCACCCTTCCGCGGGGCTGCGGAGGGTCGCCGAGACGTCGAAGAGGGCGCAGGCCAGGTGCCCGGGGACGTTCGACGGGGCGACCCACGCCGGAACGACCCAAGCGAGGAGCCAGAGCGCGAGCGAACGCTGCGCGACGGAAAGGGGCAGCGCGGAGAGGGCGGCGCCGAGCGCGCCGACCTGCGCGGCGGCGAGGAGCAGGCCGGCGGCGATCCCCCCCTCCCCCACCGCGCCGCGCAGCAGGGGCCAGGCCGCGGCGACGAGCGCGAGCAGCAGGCCGGAGGCGGCGACGCACAGGCCGGCCACGGCGGTGCGGGTCCCGGCGTCGGCGCGCTGCAGGAGCGGCGCGACCCGGCCGACCGCGGCGAGTCCGAGGGTGGCGCCGCAGAGGGTCCCTAGAAATGCGAATTCGTAAGCGAGGGCCACGAGGTCGCCGCTCTCGCTGCTGATGCTGATCGGGGCGAGGGTCTCCAGGAGCGGCCACGACAGGGCGCTCAGGGCCGCCAGGGCCCAGGTCCAGGGGCTGCGGAGGGTGCGCAGGCCGATCCACCGGCAGATGGCGAGAACCGTCACGGCGCGCGGTTGTACCGTCCGCGGGGCTCAGGTGCCAGGGCGGAGGCGCTTGGACGGAGGCGAGAGCGCGGAGCCTCCGGGACGGAGCCTCCGCGACGGGGCCTTCGGGACGGTGCCTTCGGGGCGGTGCCTTCGGGACGGGGGCGCCGGAGTCGGGGCGGCGGGCCGCGGCCGGGCGCGCCGCGGAGAGGAAGTCGAGCCCCCGGCGGTCGCTCCACCCGCGTCCGGAGCGGCCCCCGGGGTCCTCCGCGCCGCAACGGGCGATTCCGGGCCCCGGATCCGGCCGTCTCCCTTGTCTTCTTTCCATGGGGTCGGCGCGAGCCTTGACTCGCCCCGCGCGGTCTCTACTCTTCCTGGATTCCCCTCCCCTCCCGGATTCCTGAACAGGAGATCGACTTGGAACGACGACTCGGACGCGGATTGGGCTCGCTCCTGGGTGACAGCGTGGCGACCCCCGAGGCTGCGGAGCCCGTGCGCCGCGACGGCCCCCAGGAGCTCCGCCTCGACGAGATCCGCCCGAACCCCCAGCAGCCCCGGACGGTCTTCGACCCCGGCGCCCTGGAGGAGCTGCGGGACAGCATCCGCAACCACGGCGTGCTGCAGCCGGTCGTCGTGCGCCGCACGGACCGCGGGTACGAGCTGATCGCCGGTGAGCGGCGCTGGCGCGGCGCCCGCCTGGCCGGCCTCGAGCGCATCCCGGCGATCGTCCGCGAGGACGTCACCGACGAGACCCTGCTCGAGCTGGCCCTGGTCGAGAACGTCCAGCGCCGGGACCTGGACGCCATGGAGAAGGCCCGCGGCTACCAGAACCTCGTCGATGCCCTGGGGCTGACCCAGGAGCAGGTCGCCCAGAAGGTCGGCCTGAAGCGCTCGACCGTCGCGAACCACCTGCGCCTGCTCGAGCTGCCGGAGAAGGCCCAGCAGGCGGTGCAGGAAGGCCTGGTCACCATGGGCCACGCCCGCGCGCTCCTGGGGCTCGCGGACGAGACCCGCATCCTGACCATCCTGGCCCAGGTCGTCCGCGACGGCCTCTCGGTGCGCCAGACCGAGGCCCTGGTCCGCGCGGCGGCCCAGCCGGAGGGCGGAGAGCCCGAGCCGGAGTCGACGATCACCCCCGCCGCCCCCTGGCTGACCGACTTCCAGGACCGCATGCGCGAGCACCTGGGCACCAAGGTCGAGGTCCGCAACGGCAAGGACTACCGCGGGCAGATCACGATCCGCTACTTCGGCCGTGAGGATCTGGACCGCCTCATGGGCATCCTGGCGCCGCGCGAGAGCCTCTAGGCGCGACGCGCTCCTCCCGCGTCCGGGCGGCGCGGAGTGCAACGGGGCCCTGCCGTTCGCGGCGGGGCCCCGTTTCCGTGGTGGGCGTGGGTGCGGCATCTCCGTGGGGCAGCATCGCGTTCCCGCGAGGGCGCGCACGGCGGCGGCGTTCCACGTGGAACCCGGCGCGCGGCCACCGGTACGGGCCGGTGACCCCGGGAGCAGATGGGGCCCAGTTGTCCTCCCCACTCTCCGGACCCGGCGGTGGACGCCGTGTGGATGGATGGGGGATTCATCCGGCTAAGTCCTGTCCCGCCACGGCTTTGCCCGGACGTCCTCTTCGCGGAGGAGTGGAGGCCGGCCCGCGCTCCTGGCGTGCATCGATGCCCGAACCAGGCTGCACTCACGGACGGCCGGCCGCCGTCAGCGGGGAGGGGACGGTGGGCTGTGGTCCGGCAACGGGGATGTGGGTCCTCGGTGCGGAAGGCGCCCGCGCTGGTCACCTGGGGGGTGTGCGCCTTGAGACCGACACTACGGCGGAGGTGCGTGGAGAGGAGCGTCTCCCGGGACCGCCGCAACGGAGCGCGACCCGCCGAGCGAGTTGGCGTCACCAAAGGGAATCTGGCTCGCTGCACGGACGTCGTTCCACGTGGAACCGAGGCGGCCCCCCGGCGACCCGGTGCGGAGCTGCACCGGCAGGCCCCGCCCGCGCCGCGGTCGGGCCCGACTCCGGGACATCGCCCTGCTCGAGGGGCGCATCGACCGGCGAGCCGGAAAATCGCCGCGCCGGCAGCAGGGCCTCCGCTCGAGGCCGGCGGGCCGGCGGATGGCGCAGGATCCAATGACGAGGCCCCGGCGTGTGGACGCCGGGGCCTCGCAGGTCGCGGTCAGGGCCGCGGGTCGGTCGGTGGGGCTCTACTCGACGGAGACCTTCGAGATCGACACCGGCTCCTTGGGCATGGTCGGGTTGGCGACCTCGGTCTCGGCCTCGCAGATGCGGTCGACGACGTCCATGCCGGAGATCACCTTGCCGTAGACGGTGTGCTTGCCGTTCAGGTGGTGCGGCTCGCCGGTGGTGATGAAGAACTGGGCGCCGGACTCCTCGATGCCGTTGCCCTTCTTGGCGGCCGACAGGTAGCCGCGGAAGTGCTTCAGCTCGCTCGCCTCGTGATCGATCGTGTAGCCCGCGTCTCCCTGGCCCCAGGTGCTCTGGTCCTCGTTGTCGCGCGAGTTCGGATCGCCGCCCTGGATCATGAAGTCGGGCATGATGCGGTGGAACTTGGTGCCGACGTAGAAGTCGGTCTCGGCGAGCTTCAGCAGGTTGGAGACGTGCTCCGGCGAGCGCTGGGGGTACAGCGCGACGACGATGTCGCCCGCGGTGGTCTCGAAGCGGACCTTCGGCGCGTCGGCCGGCGGCTCGGGGTTGTCGAAGACGCCGGCGTGGGCCTCACGCCAGGCCGCCTGGTCGCGGCAGATGCGGCGCATCTGCTCGGGCAGGGTGCGCTGCTCGCCGTCGCCGAAGGCGAAGCGACGGGTGTTCAGGTCGTGCCCCTCGTACTCCTGCTGCAGGCGCGCCAGCGCGGCGTCGGCCTCGCGGTAGTTCCCGTCGCGCGCCTCGGCGTTGGCCAGGGCGTAGAGCGCCCAGGGGCCGGCGATCGAGCCCTCGAGCTGCCCCGCGGCGGCCGCGATGTCGGCGGGCGAGGCCGTCTGCAGGCTGCCGGGCACGCCCGAGTTGCCGCCGAGCGCGCTCGTGAGGGTCGCCCACTGCTCCTTCTCGTCGGCCTGGGCCGAGGCGGACATCTGGGTCTGCACGACGATGACGGCCGCGATCAGCACGAGGCCGGCCAGGGCGATCAGGCCGTTCTTCTCGACCCAGCGGGCGAAGCCCGATCGTTCCTCGCCGCGGGGGACGATCGTGACTTCGGAGGCGGACTTGTGTTCGGCCATGTGGCGGTTATCTGGCAGCTATCGGGCTGCGTATTGGGGTGTATCGGTTGGTTGCGCCGGGCGTCGCGAGAGCGCGGCGGCCCGTGAGGTCCGCGGAGGTCCCTCGAGGGCCCGGCGGTGGCCCGCGGCGCCGGTGCGGCGCGGGGGCGGGGTCGGGCGACGCGCGTCGCGAGGCCCGGCGGAGTCGTCGCGGCACCCGCGGAGGCGCGCGGCCGACGGAGGTCCGTCCGCGGTGGGGGAGGGTGGTCCGACCGCCGCGAAGGGCCGCGCATTATAGAGGTCGCCCTTCGCAGCCGTCCAGCCGAGGCTCCGCCGCCTTCCGCCGCGCGGACGGTGACGGGGCCTCACCCCGGTGGATACCATCCGCGTTCCGTTCCCCCCGATCCGACGACCGACATGTTGCTGCCGCTGCTCCTCGCCCTGCTGACCGGGACCCCGGTCCCCGCCGCCGCTCCCGCGCTCTCCGCTCCCGCCGCCACGCTCTCCGCTCCCGCCCCGGTCGTCGCGACGCTCGACGACGAGGCCGACCGCAAGGAGGAGTGGAAGAAGAAGAAGGAGGAGGCCGGCGAGGACGCCGAGAAGCTGTGGGACCTCTACCTGTGGTGCGACGCCTACGGCATGAAGAACGAGGGCCGCAAGACGCTGCTGGCCCTCGTGCGCGTCGACGAGAACCACAAGGAAGCGCGCGAGCTGCTCGGTCACGTCTACTACGACGGCCAGTGGTTCAAGAGTCAGAAGGCGGCCGACCGCTACAAGGAGAAGGAGGAGAAGCGTCGCGCCGAGGAAGAGGGGCTCGTCAAGTACAAGGACGAGTGGGTCAAGAAGGAGGACCTGCCGTACCTCAAGAAGGGCTTCGTCA